>JAZFSB010000424.1:0-6431 GCA_036445935.1 Alphaproteobacteria bacterium
GCCTCGCTTGACGACACGATCATCCTGATCGGCTCCAACGGCCGCATCGCCATCGACAACGTAGAGGTGGACGAAGTCGATTTGCAACTTACCGTCTCGGACAAAATGGCCACCAATGCCAGCGCCGTGTTTCGTATCAAGGCGGACGGCCGCGTCGATGCCATTCGCGTGGTCGAGGTGATGGAACTGATCGAGGCGGTCGGCGTACGGCGCGTCATGCTACTAACCCTGGAGCCCGACCGGTGACCCGTCTGCGCCAGCAACACTGGATGCTTGCCTTCATCCTAGCGCTTGCCATCCATTTGACCGCCTATATGTTTTCGATCAGCCTCCCCGGCGGCGCGCCAGTCTATCGCGGCGGTACATTCGATCAGAGCGGCAAGCCGTCGCCAAGCGCCGGCGGCGTTTTTGTACAGCTCGGCAATTCAGGCGAAAGTTCGGGCGAAATTAACAACACGGCCGCGCTGAGGGAGCGGGCCCCGGCACTGAAGACACGCGAAGCCCTGGCCCAGGGTTTTGTTGCCGGCGACGGCAAGCCGGGATCGGGGGCCGAGAAGTCAGAATCCCCGAAGCCGCCTGAAGCCCCGAAGCCGGTCGGCAAGCCGGTGCCGCAGCGGATTGCGATCCCGCCCGCGGATGAAGTCGGCCCGGCGCCCAGAAAAATAAAGGAAGCGAAGAAGACGGAGACGGAAATCGTTGCCGCGCCGGTTCCAAGGCGCAGGCCGAAGCGCCCCAGCCTTTTGCCGGAAATGGAAACGCTGGGCCGGCGGCTTTCAGTGCAGGGACCGACCAAAACGGCCCAGTCAAAGGCGCAGGCCAAATCGCCCCGCCCCAAATCCACGCGGCAGGGCGCAAAGACCGGCGCCGGCAAGCCAAAGGGAGAAAATCAGACCACAAGCGGCTTCGCCTTTGTTAGCGGGGGAGGACGGGTGGGCACCGCATCCGGCAACAGGACGGGCGAAATTCGCGAACTGAATTACGAGGATCAGGTGCTGCTCTGGATCAAGCGGCATGGGGGCTACCCCTACGAAGCAGCGATGTTCCGACTGGAAGACACGGTTACGCTCAAGTTCGCGATAACCCGGCAGGGCGATATTCTCTATTATCACCTGATCAAGAAGTCAGAATATCACCTGCTGAACAAGGCGATTGAATGGATGATGGACCGCTCCTCGCCGGTCCCACCCATTCCGCCGGAAATCGCCAAAAACGAATTGATCTTCACGGTCCCTGTGCATTTCGATCCACGTCGGCTGCCCTAACAGCTATCCTCGCGCGCTTTTGCGTGTCCAGACACCCCCCAAGCCATGACCGCAACACCGCGACGGCGCCGGCCAGAGCGTCCTTCCCTGATGTATGCCCGATCAGGTCGAGTTGTCGTTGCGACGCGGCGATCCGGCGGTCCCGCCCTGCGAGCAGGTGGTTGATGGCCTGGTGCAGGGGCTCGGCGCCGGCGCCCTGGGCCGCCGCGCCCAAGTGGGCCGCGCTGATCGGGTTGGTTCGCGCGGGCGCGCAGCCGCTAATGACGTCGCTTAATTCGGCCACCCGCGCGGTCAATCCCAGCGCGTGGAGCGCTATCAGCATTCCGCCCAGAAAATCATCGCCCGACGGTGTCAGGCCGGGGCCCATCCCCAGCAACGTCGATACGCTGGCCGCCGCACGAACGGAAAGCCTCCCCTCGGCGACGATCTCGGACGACAGCGTGTCGATCGCGGACGCCGCCCGGCTGGCCGCCGGTCCGGCAAGTCCCGGTGGAAATCCGGGAGGGACATCCGGCGCCAATCGCGAACAGGTGATCAACCCCGATCGCAACGTATCGACGGTCCAGACCGGGACCGATGGCGGGCGCCATGAAGCGGCGTCGGCGTAGGAAAATGCGAACCGCCCGCCGACGTGAAACAGCCCGGCGGCGATCAACACCCGGTCGTCGAGCCGGACACCGCTGGCCGGCCAGGACATTGTTCCCGGCGCCCTAGTCCGAACGTTCAGCGGCCCCATCGGCAGGGCGTCCGTCCCGATGCACACCCAGTCCCGGTTGCAAACCACGTAGAAGCTGCGATCGAACAGCGCTGCGACTTGGCCGCAGCCCCCGTCGCGCAATACCGTCGCGGCCATTTGGCCGAGCGCGCTAACCGGAAACCGCGTCTGTCCGATGCTCCTCATCCCCGCTTCCCGATGGCGGCAATAGCGAGGCCCGTGGCGTCGGCGTTGGACGGCGCGACCGTTATGCCGGCGGCCGTCAGTTTCCCGACCTGCGACGAGCGCACCTGCGGATCGGCTTCCGTCCCGGTGACCGAGGCGACGATCGCCGGCGCGGGTCCGGTCGGGAGCCCCGCCAGCGCCGCGACCAGCGGCCCCGCGGGATCTGGATGCGCGCCATAACCGAGCACGACATCCAGCAACACGACGCCGACGGTCGGCTCGGCCAGGGCATCCTTCAGCGGGGCTATGCGGATTTCGGGGTCGATCATGGGGTGCGGCCGGCCCCTGGTATAGGCGTCATCGCCGAGATCGATGATCCGGTGGGTGTCGCCGTCACCATCTCCGGCGGTGCCGACCGCCTGCCCGGCCGCAAGGAAGATAGCCCGCGCCTCAGCCGCGAGCGTGCCGCCGGTATAGAGGCCGCGCACAAGCGAGCGCCCGGCCGGCACCGGTAAACCGCTCCCAGCCGCGTCAAACGGCAGCGTCGCGCTCAGGGCTGATTCCGCCGCGTGCTTGAGGGTCGCGGCGAAGGTCACGTTTTCCCATTTTGATGGTTGGCCCGCGCCGATGAAGCAGACCGTACAGGCTTTGTCGCTGCGTTGTATGTGCTCGATGATGCGTTGTGCCACCGCGGCTGCGGGCGGTTTTGAAATCAGCACGATATGATGGGTCGCGGGATCGGCATCCAGCGCATCGAACGCCATCAGCGTGGTGATGCCGCCGACCGTCGCGCTCAGATCGCGGCCGCCGACCCCGATCGCCTGGGAAATGCCGCCGCCATTTTCGGAGATCAGGCAGGAAACCTCCTGAATGCCGGTTCCCGATGCGCCGATGATGCCGATATCGCCTTGCCGCACATTGTTGGCGAAGGCCAGAGGGACCCCATTGATGATTGCCGTGCCGCAATCGGGTCCCATCATCAGGACGCCGCGCTCACACGCTTCCCGCTTGAGGGCGGCTTCCGCGTCGACCGAGACGTTGTCGCTGAACAGCATCACATTGAGGCCGCGTCGGATCGCCTTGCGCGCCTCGGCGGCGGCGAATTCCCCCGGCACGGAGATCAAGGCGAGATTGGCCGCGCGCGTCGCCCTGATCGCCGAGCGAATCGTGCGTGGCTGCCGTGCTGCATCGTCGCCGGAGACGCGCGCCGGTTGCAGCAAAAACTTTTCTGCTTCGTCCAGCGCCGCCCGGCCGCCTGCGGGGTCGGCCGCGCGCAGCGCGATGATCAGATCGCCGCCCTTCGCATCCTCGCCTTCGCCCGCCAACAGGCCGGCGTCGGTCAAAATTTGTTTATTGGCCGGCGTTCCCATCATCAGGGCGGCGTTCTCGACGCCGGTCATCCCGCCGATCCGGCGGGACAGCCGCATCAGCGCGACCGAGTCCATGTAAAACCCCCGGCGCAGCCGGTTTACGACCGAACCCGTCATCGCACCCCCAGCTCCACCGCGAAGGCCCGCAACGCCGCCTCGAAGCAGGCCATCGGGGCCCGGACCACGCCCGCGCCAACCTGCCCGATACCGGGCTCGCGGTGGGCGATGCCGGTATTGATGGTCGGCGCGATGCCGGTTTCCACCACCAGCCTGATATCGATCCCGGTGGGCACGCCGAGATAATCCAGCGCCGGTATGGTCCATTCGGGATTTTCCGCAAGCGTGATTTCCCCCATCCCACGGGTGAAGTTCGCGGCTTCCGAGGCGGCACCCGCACCGACGAACCCAGCGACCGCAGGCGCCGCCGCCATGGCGAAGCCGCCGAGACCCACCGTTTCAATGATCGTCGAATCGCCCATGTCGGGGTTTGCGTCCTGTTCCGAATAGCCCGCGAAGTAGAGCCCGTCGGGCATTTCAACGGGCGCGGTGAACCACCTGTCGCCGGTGCCGCTGACGCGAATGCCGAATTCGGTGCCGTTGCGCGACATCGCGGTGACCACCGACGAGGCGTCGATGTTTCGCGCCGGGTCGGCGATCGCCTTGGCCATCGCCATCGCGATGTTGAGATGAAACTGGTCGTTGCCCCCCATGAAGCCGAGCGCGCCGGCCAGGGCCTCGCCATCGGTGCCCGTTCGGGCCATCGCCGGCGCCAATTCACGGAGCACCAGGCCGGAGCAGGCAGCGTTGCGCTGATGCATCTCATCGCCCATCGAGAGGCCGCGGGCGATCAGCGGCTTCAGCTCAATGCCGCCGGCCTTGCGCAGCGCCGCCCCCATGGCGGGTCCAAGAACGTCGCGAAGCCAGCCGAGCCGCTCCAGCACCTCGGCATCGTTGCCGCCGAACCGCATCACCTTGCCGAGACCTTCGTTGATGGTGCAGAAAGCGCGGTTTCCGAAAGCCCGGTTCTCCACCACGATCACCGGCTGACTGGCCGTGGTCACGCCGGTCATCGGGCCGACGGCGTCGTAATGGTGGTTGGGCTGGAAATCGAACTCGCCCGACGCCGCCATGGCCTCGGCCGCGGCCAGGTCGGGCGCCCAGCCTTCGAAGACCGCGATCCCGGCGATAGCGCCCCGCATCGGGCCGCACATGCGCTGCCAGTCGATCGGCGGGCCGGCGTGCAGGATCATGCGGGCGGTCAGGCCGGGGATCGCCTCGGCGGCCGGCACCACGTCGAGCAAAACCGGATCCGCCCCCAGCAACCGGCGAACGGCTTCCTGGTTGGCCCGGTCGATCTTGGTTTCCATCGCGTGGCCGGGTTTATACTAAGGATCGCTGATCATGACTTATAGAGACGGCTTCCCAAGGTTTTCGGCTAGGAGCGTGCGCCGAAGCGATGCACCGCATCGGGAGGCGTGCGCGACGCCGTCCGAAAGCCTTGGGAAGCCGCCGTCCCGGTCGCGTAGGCGACCCGTCGGAGGGCGTCGAGACGCCTTGACGATGCAGGGCATCGCCGGCGACGTCTCTCCTACCTGACGGGCCGCCTACGCGATCTCTATGGGTCATGATCAGCGATCCTTGGGATTAGCCATCAGCCGCCCAGTCTGGACAGCAGATCGGCGAGCTCCGGGTCGCCGCTCGCCGGTGGCGACCAGTCAACATGAACCACGCAGACGCCGTTCGCCGCCAGATCGACGGCGAATTCCTTGAGCCCGACATTGATCACGGTCAACGTCCCGCCGAGCAGCTCCGTTGCCTTGCCGTAATCCGCCATGATTAACGATCCCGGGTATTAGAGCTTGACGCCCGCGCGTTCGAGAATGCCGCGAACGCGACTGCGTTGTTCGTCGCTGATAACCAGCCGTTCGGCGAAATCCCGCCCGGTGGGCTTGGTCGCATCGATCCCGACCTTGGTCAAGGTGTGATCTTCCGGATCGGCACTGTCATGTATGGACGCCCGGCATTGTCAGACAAAAATTGTCTGCTAGACATTTTCTGTTGTTGAGCCAGCTTCGTCGCCTGCGCTTGTCCGGTCTAAACCAGACAAAATGTAGTTCTGCGCCCTGAAGTCCCAGAGAGCAGACAGAGAAAGACGACCAAGGCGATTCAATCTGACAATGCCGATTCCCTGTTCAGCAATACAAATTCCCTGTTTGGCGAAAATAATTCCCTGTTCCGTCGAGTAGGGAATTTGGCCAATTAGGCCCATGATATCAGGCCATTAGAGGGGCTGATTCAGTCAGTTATTGGCTAATTCTGCGCAAATTCCCTGTTATTTCCCTGTTTAACAGGGAAATCCCGTGGAGACGGGTTCGCTCCAGACTGCCCGCACCGCCAGCTCCTAAGACATTGATATATAATAATATAACTGGATTCCGGGGGCACGATTCTGGGGGTCATTCCGGGCCTTTAGAGGACTTTCCAGCATCATAGTGGCGGGGCAGAGACGATTTTGCGCCGGATTTGGTGGGTCTCTGGCCCCTTCGTCTCTCTTTGGGGTGATTGGTGGTACGGGTGTCTCTTGCGATGGTCGGCTATGACCGGGCGGGCGAGCCAGACCGAGACTGTTTAAATTGCGGCTAAGGCCGCTGATTGCGGCCGGTGTGAGCTGGTTTGCCGGTGGCGTTCAAGCGAACCCAAGGGCCTTCCTCTGTTCCATCCAGTCTGAGGGCAGATGTCTGAAGCTGCTCAGACGGCGCGCGGTCAATTCCGGCGGCTGTCGGCCTTTGAGGATGGAAGCGATAATGTCCGGTGCGAGCCAGGAAAGGCGCACCAGCCGTTCAGGCGAAGAGAAGGAGCGATGGAAAATTTCAGGGACATCAAGACCCTGAAAAAAATTCGTCTCAGTTCACGCTTCGA
>JAZFSB010000425.1:0-5989 GCA_036445935.1 Alphaproteobacteria bacterium
ACATTTGCCGGTGCTCCCCTGCCCGGCCGCGTGGTACGCTGCGCGCCCACGCCTCTCTTCCCCCCGACGGAACCCGCAATGGACGCTGCCGCCACCGCAACCGGCAAGGATATCAAGATCATCAGCCTGATCGGTGTCGGCCATCTGCTGAGCCATTTCTATCAGCTCGCGCTGCCGGGATTGTTCCCGCTGCTTTACTCTATCGAGGGTATCGGCTTCGCCGAGCTGGGTCTGCTGACGACGGCATTGTTCATGACCTCGGGCTTCAGCCAGCCGCCGGCCGGCTTCCTGGTCGATAAGGTTGGCGCGCGGCCGGTTCTGATCGCCGGCATGGTGCTGATTTCGGGCTCGGTCGCCGCCTTCTCGTTCGCTCAGACCTTTCCCTTGATGCTGCTGCTGGCCGCCCTGATGGGGCTGGGCAATTCGGTGTTTCATCCGGCCGATTTCAGCATCCTGAACGGCAGCGTGTCGTCGGGCCGCATGGGGCGCGCCTTTGGGGTGCACGGATTCGGCGGCTATATCGGCTATGCGGCGGCGCCGGTGGTGATGTATTTTCTGGGATCGATGATCGGCTGGCGCGAAGCCTTGCTGGCGGTTGGGCTGGTAGGGTTGGTGGTCAGCGCCGTGATTTGGTCGCAGCGCAGCGATTTTCGCGATAGCGGGATCGACCGGGGGATCAAACCGGGATCGTTCCTGAGCGACATCGACGTGCTGTTGCGCCCACAATCGATTTTCGCCTTTTTCTTCTTCGCCTTTACCGCGATGGGCTCGATCGGGCTGATGAGCTTCGGCCCGACCGCGTTAATGGGGTTGCTCGGCACACCGGCGGCGCTGGCCAACAGTACCATCAGCGCGCAGATCACTGGCTCCGTGTGCGGCGTGCTGCTCGGCGGCGTCATCGCCGACCAGGTGCGGCGACATGACCTGGTGACGGCGATAGCTATCGGAATCAGCATTGGATTCCTGCTGATCATCCCGGCTTTCCAGCCATCAAGTCATCTTCTGGTGGTCGGGCTTTTCGTCGGTTTCGGGATTTTCTATGGCGGTTCGATGCCCCTCCGGGACATGGTTGTGCGTTCGATCACGCCGAGCGGCGCGGCCGGCAAGGTGTTCGGCTTTACCTATTCGGGCATGGATTTCGGCTCGGCCCTGTCGACAGCCATCTTCGGCCTGCTGCTTGATGCCGGCCATGCCAGGCTGATGTTCGTGCTGGTCGCGGTGTTCATGGCAATTGGCCTGTGCAGCATGTATGCCGCCCGGCGGTTTGCGGCCCGGCGGGCAACCGCCGCCGCATGACAACCGCCGCTGTCCCCCGCCGACGTCGCGACGTCCGGATTATAGGGGCCATCGGCATTGCCCATCTGTTCAGCCATTTCTATCAACTCACGCTGGCGCCGCTGTTTCTGCTGATCAAGGCGGAATTCGGGGTCAGCAATGTCGAACTGGGCGCGCTGATCAGCGTATTCTTCATCGCCTCCGCCCTTCTGCAAACGCCGGCCGGTTTTATGGTTGACCGCTTTGGCGCCCGGCCGGTGCTGATTGGCGGGCTTGCGCTGGTGTCACTCACCGTCACCGGTTATGCGCTGGCGCCGAACTACGCCGCCCTGGTCGCCCTCAGCCTGATCGCGGGCGCCGGCAACAGCGTGTTCCACCCAGCCGATTACAGCCTGCTCAACCAGCATATCAGTCCGGACCTGATGGGCCGGGCCTATTCAATCCACACCATTGGCGGCCATCTTGGTTACGGGCTTGCGCCGGTCGTGGTTGCATTGCTTGGCGTTTCGTTTGGCTGGAGGGGTGCTGTCGCGATTGTCGGGCTGGCCGGTCTTGTCACCGCCGGCGGCATACTCGCCATGGGATCGAGCATGTTCCAGGGCGAGACCGTGCAGGAAACACCCCGCATCAACAAGATCGATCGCGCGACTTTCGCCGTATTGCTGCACCCCGTGATTATAAGCTTTTTCATCATGTTCGTGATCATGGCGATGGGATTTATCGGCCTGCAGAACTTCACCCCGCTGGCATTGGTCAATGGCATGGGTCTGTCCCTGGTTAGCGCCAACGGGATACTGTCAGGCTTCCTGTTCGCGGCCCCGGCTGGCGTGCTGGTCGGCGGTATCCTCGCCGACCGCTGCCAACGGCAGGAACTGGTGGCATCGCTGTCGGTGATCGGTTCCGGGCTCATCATTCTGAGCATCGGACTTGTCGACGTGCCCTTGTTCCCGGCCTTCGTGATGGCGGGATTCCTGTTCGGCCTGGCGCTGCCCAGCCGTGACATGGTGGTCCGCTCGGCCACGCCAAAGGGCGCAAGTGGACGCGTTTTCGGGTTTGTCTATGGCGGGTTGGACGCCGGATCAGCGGTCACGCCCCTGATCTACGGTTGGTTTCTCGACCTGGGAAATCCGATTTGGGTATTCCTGGTCTCGGGCGTGCTGATGCTATTGTTCGCGTCGTTCATTTTCGCCACCTCCGCGCTGATCGCGCGGGTTGATGCCGGCGAGGCCGCACCATGAATATCGTCTTCTTCGCTCTTGTGCTCATCGCCTTCAGTGTCGCCGCCTGGCGTCAGGTGGTCTGGGTAGCGGCTTCCGCCGACGCAACGGGGCCGATGCAGGCGCTCGCCATTGGCATGGTTGATGCCGCCGGTTCGGCGGTGACGCTGGCGATCGGGCTCGTTGGGGTGATGGCGCTGTTTCTCGGTCTGATGAAGGTAGCCGAGGCGGGCGGACTGCTGTCGATCATCGCCCGGCTGGTGCGGCCCCTCATGATACGGCTGTTCCCCGACGTGCCGGCAGAACACCCCGCCATGGGCGCGATGATCATGAACATGTCCGCCAACGCACTCGGGCTCGGCAACGCGGCGACGCCGTTCGGAATCCGCGCCATGCAGGAACTTGACCGGCTGAACCCGCATAAGGGCACGGCAAGCGACGCCATGGTGCTGTTCCTTGCCATTAACACCTCAAGCGTGACTCTGTTGCCGACTGGCGTGATCGCGCTCAGGGCGGCGACCGGATCGACCGATCCAGCCGGCATATTGCCCACCACGCTATTCGCCACCATCCTTTCGACAACGGTCGCCATCTTGGCGGTCAAGCTTTACGGCCGATTTTGTCCCCTGCCCGCCACGCCCGCGGCCGCGGCGGACGAGATAGACGATAGCGCCACACCGTCGCCGGATGCCTTGCCAAGCGAAAGCGGCCAGGCCTATCCGGGCTGGGTATCGGGACTGGCGCTGGCCACCATCGCGGCCCTGGTGCCAATCACCATCATCTATGGAAAACATGTCGCGCCCTGGATCATTCCCGGCTTGATGCTGGGGTTCCTGGCGTTCGGCATGGCCCGACGGGTCGCGATATACGAGGTCTTCGTCGAAGGTGCGCGCGACGGGTTCCAGGTCGCCATTCGCATCATCCCCTATCTGGTAGCCATCCTGGTCGCGGTCGGCATGCTGCGCGCCAGCGGCGCGCTGGAGTTGTTCGTCGATGCGGTAGGGCCGCTGACCACGATGGTCGGTTTGCCAGGCGAAGCGCTGCCGATGGCCCTGTTGCGACCTTTGTCGGGTTCGGGGGCATACGGCATCCTGGCTTCGATCATCCAGGATCCGGCGATCGGACCGGACAGCTATACCGGGTATCTGGTCAGCACCCTGCAAGGCTCAACCGAGACCACTTTCTACGTACTGGCGGTCTATTTTGGCGCGGTGAATATCAAGCGCCTCCGGCATGCCCTGCCAGCAGCGCTGACGGCCGATTTCGCGGGCATCGCGGGGGCCGTAATCGCCTGTTCGGTGTTGTACGCCGCGGTTTGAGCCAGTCACGGGAAATTTAACCATTTCAAAAATGTTTTTTGGCACATTTGCCTCATGCCCGAGGCAGCCACCGACCCGCCCCGCGATGAGGCGAACAGGATCGTCAAGCTGAACGATGTACATGTTCTGCTGGCTGACACACGCGCGCATATCCGCAACGCGCTGAAGGTGGCCCTGGCGCATTCCGGGCTCAATAACATCCATCACGCCAGCGACGTACCGCACATCACCGACGCCATGTCGCATTCGTTCGGCCCCGATATCCTGATCTGCGATATGGACATGGATGACGGCGCGACTTCCCAAATCGTCACCGCGCTGCGCCACAACGATCTCGGCCGTAACCCGTTCCTTTGCATCATCGGCACGAGCTGGATGCCGACCCCGGCCATGGTGGGCCTGGCCGCGGATAGCGGCGTCGATCACCTGATAGCAGCCCCCATCGCGCCCAAGGAAATTCTCGACCGCATCTCATCGATGGTTTTCAACCGCGCGGCGTTTGTGGTCACCGCTGACTATGTCGGACCGGATCGCCGCACCGAATCCAATCGACCATCCCATATTCCGCTTTCCACGGTACCTAATTCATTACGCGAGAAGGCGATGGGAACGTGGAACTTCACGGAATTCGAACGCAAAATCGAGGATGAAGTCAGCCGCTTGAACACCCGCAAGATCGATCGCCAGGCTGAAAATATCATGGCGCTGGCCGATCTGATCGCGGCGCAGACTGGTGACGGGGCGTCAGCAGTCATCCACCACCTGGTCGAGCGCCTGAGCCGCATGGTCGAAGCGATGGACCAGCGCGCAATCGAACACGGCTTCAATCATGTCGCCGAATTGTGCCGGGCATCGGTTGAGATCACCCAAACCATTTACCGCGCCGACGGGCCGCCTGACGAAAACGATGTCCGGCTACTCAGACATATGGGACAGGCCATTCGGGTTGCACTCTACCCAACCGAACACGCACCCGAAATCGCGCACGAAATCTCCAAAACGGTTTCTGCTTCTCGCTGAATTTCCCCGACCGCTCTTGCGTCGCGCCGGCGCGGCTGAAAACATGCTCGCCTGGATCATCGCATCGCAGGAGAACATCATGGATGTCCGCGCCGCCATTGCTTATGAGGCGGGCAAGCCGCTCGAAATCGATACCGTGCAACTCGACGGGCCCAGGGACGGCGAAGTGCTGGTTGAGATCAAGGCTACCGGTGTCTGTCACACCGATGCCTTCACCCTATCCGGCGCCGACCCCGAAGGATTGTTCCCGGCGATCCTCGGACACGAGGGCGCCGGTGTGGTGGTCGAGACCGGGTCCGGCGTAAGCGGCCTGAAGACCGGCGATCACGTCATCCCGCTCTATATTCCCGAATGCCGTCAGTGCAAATCCTGTCTGTCCGGCAAGACCAACCTGTGCACCTCGATCCGCGATACCCAGGGCAAGGGGCTGATGCCGGATGGCAGCAGCCGGTTCTCTCGCGGCGGCGAAGCGATTCATCATTATATGGGGACCTCTACCTTCGCCAACTTCACCGTGCTGCCGGAAATAGCGTTGGCCAAAATCCGCGACGACGCCCCTTTCGACAAGGTCTGTTATATCGGCTGCGGCGTAACCACCGGAATTGGGGCCGTCATCAACACCGCCAAGGTTGAACCCGGCGCCAATGTCGTTGTGTTCGGACTGGGCGGTATCGGCTTGAACGTCATCCAGGGCGCGCGGATGGCTGGCGCCGACAAAATCGTCGGCGTTGATCTTAACCCCACGAAACAGAAGCTGGCCGAACAATTCGGCATGACCCATTTCGTCAACCCGGCCGAAACACGGGGCGATTTGGTTCCCTATCTGGTCGAATTGACCGGTGGTGGCGCGGATTACAGCTTTGAATGCATCGGCAATGTCGAGACCATGCGCCAGGCGCTTGAATGCTGTCATCGCGGCTGGGGTGTTAGCGTCATCATCGGAGTGGCCGGCGCGGGACAGGAAATCAGCACGCGGCCATTTCAGCTGGTCACCGGGCGGACCTGGAAAGGCACCGCTTTCGGTGGGGCCAAGAGCCGTACCCAGGTGCCGAAGATCGTCGACTGGTACATGGACGGCAAGTTCAATATTGACGATCTGATCACGCACAAATTGCCGCTCGCCGACATTAACGACGCCTTCCGTTTGATGGAGGAAGG
>JAZFSB010000426.1:0-2631 GCA_036445935.1 Alphaproteobacteria bacterium
CCGTGCTGGGCGAAATTCCGTATTGATTACGTGCGGCTCCAGCCCGCTCCCCCTCCCGGCCACCCAATGCGAGTATCCTATGGGTGGCCGGGAGGGGGAGCGGGCCGGAGCTGGCTGGAACCTAAGAGCCTTCCCTGAAAGCGGCCGAGCGGGCGACCCAGACCGACAGCGCGCAGAGGGCTACGACGCCGATCGTCCCGACGATGTAAAACGCATTGGCCAGTCCGCCGAATTCGGCCAGCCCGCCCATGATCGGCGGCACCAGCATGCCGCCGAAACGGTTGAAGGAGATGCGCAGCGCCGTCACCCGCCCCTGAAGATCCGCGCCGACATTGCGCGACATGATCATCATCATCAGCGGCAGGTTGAGCCCCTGGCCGAGGCCGCGCATGCAGATCGCGAGCAGCAGCAATATGTAGAGATTACCCAGCAGCGGCGTAATCGCGATGAAGACGATCGACAGCCCGATCATCCAGATCAGCAGCCAGTGCGGCGAGATTCGCCGGGTCAGCGCCCCGGTGGACAGCGCGGATACTGCGGATGCCGCGTTGGCCGCCCCGATCAGCCAGCCGATTGCGGTGCCGGAAAGCTGGATTTCCTCGCGCAGCCAGACGATGTAGAACGAGCTTTGCACGCCCGAGCCGGTCTGGCGCATGATGGTGATCATGATCACCATCGCGATTGCCGGAATCAGCAACAGGCGGAACGCCGCGGCATAATCGGACGAGGTGGTGCGTGGCGCCGCCGGCGTTTCCGCTGGCGCTTCGGGTTTTGCCGCGGCACCTGGCGACTCGGGCAGGAAGCTGGCGGCAATCATGCCCCCCGCGATCCAGATCGCCAGGAAGCCGAATCCGCCCCAGGGTCCGAAGCTGTCCCACGTCATCCCGATGATCGGCGGGCCGAGGAAGCCGCCGACCCGCGCGGTGAAGGTCATACGCCCGGCATAGAGGGGGTGCCCCTTCATGAGCTGACCCACCAGCGTCTGGCTGCCGATCCAGCTCGTCGCCTCGGACCAGCCCGAGATCATCTGGATCGCGATGAGGGCGGCGATGAAACCCCAACCCGGATTGAGCGTGGCCTCTCCGCCAAACGGCATGCCGAACATCGGCCCGACCAGCGGATAGGCCAGCGACGAGGCGACGCCCATGAAACCGAAAGCGATGATCACCCGCTTGGTGCCGAAATGGTCCATCAGCGCGCCGCCGTGAATCGACATGGTGACGGTCAGGAACTGGCGCGCGGCGAAGATCAGTCCGATAAGCAGGCCAAGCTGGTTGTTGACCAGCCCGACAATCAGCAGGGCGACGATGGTGCTCCCCATCGATTGCACGGTGCCGTTGAAGAACGCGGTGCCATAGACCGCGCCCTGCAGGCCCCAGGAAAATTGTTCGGTGGTGTCGTCGGTCATCGCTTAAGGCGGTCAGGGCAAGGGGGTGGGGGTGGGATTTAGCGCCCGCCACAATGTGCCCGCGGGCAGAGTCGCGCAACCCCGGTCGTGGATCATGCTTAGGCTCTGAACGACGGCGATCGCCACACCCAGAGCGAGACCACGGCGAGGCCGGTGAGCCCGATGCCGCCGATGATGTAGAAGCTCCAGGCCATGGAGAACCATTGCGCCACAGCCCCCATGACCAATGGGATGACGGCCGATGTCAGCCGGTTGGTGGTGATGCGCAGCGCCACCACCTTGCCCTGGTCGCTCCTGGACACCGCCTGCATGCCGATCGACATCATCAACGGCATGTTCAGCCCCTGCGCCAGCCCGCGCATGCAGACGACACCAAACAGCAGCACGTAGACCTTGCCGACGCCTGGCAGCTCGATCCAGTCGGCGCCCAGCAAGGGCGTCGACGCCATGGTCGCGATCGACAGCCCGACGCTTAGGATCATCAGCCAGTGCTGGCGTATCCAGCGGGTGAAGAAGCCGACCGACAGCGAGGTGCTGGCCGAGAGGACATGGCTGCACCCGACCATGAAGCCGATATCGGCGGCGGTCACGCCAAGCTGGCTTAGCCAGATCGGATAGAACGAAAGCTGCATGCCTGACCCGGTCTGGCGCATCACCGTGACCGCCGTAACCAGCCCGACGGACGCGATGCCGATCATGCGGAAGGCGGCGACGTAATCGGACAGCCGCGGCAGGAATTCGACCAGCCGTACAGGGGTTGCCCCCGTCTTGCGCCGTTCGGCCGTTGGCACCAGCCAGCCGGCAATCCAGCCCGCCCCGATCCACCCGGCCATGAACAGGAACCCCGCCGTTGGTCCATGCTCCTGCCAGGCGATCCCGGCCATCCAGGGGCCGAAGAATCCGCCAAGCCTGAGCGCGAAGCTGAGCCGGCCGGTATAGGTGGAATGGCCCTTGAGCGCCTGGCCAACCAGCGCCTGGCTGCCGATCCAACCCATCGATTCGGCAAGTCCGCTGAGCATCTGAAGCGCCAGGATCGCCGACAGGAAGGGAAAAAACGGGAATGCCGCCATCGAGGCGATGCCGATGGCGCCGAACGCCAGCATCACGCGCCTGGCGCCGAACCGGTCCATCAGCGCGCCGCCATGGATCGACAGCACGACCGGCAGAATCTGGCGCGCGGCGACGACCAGCCCGATCAGCACCGGTTCCTTGACCACGATCGC
>JAZFSB010000427.1:0-2153 GCA_036445935.1 Alphaproteobacteria bacterium
CATATTCCTGGATCAGGGCGGCCCCAGGGCCGCCCTTTTCCTTATCTCAAAAACAATTCGTCATGCGCGGACGTGATCCGCGCATCTCGTGCCGCGTGGATCAGCGCCTCGCCGGTTTACGAGATACGCGTGTCGAGCACGCGTATGACGAGGTGGGGAGGCGAGCCCGGACCCTATGCCGCCGGCTGGTTGGCTTGTTTCCAGGCTTCCGACAGCGCCTTGCGGTCCAGCTTGCCGCGGTCGTTCTTGGGCAGGGCGTCGGTGAAATAGACTTGCTTGGGGCGCTTGAACAGCGCGAGTTCGCCCGCGCAATGGGCGATCACGTCGTCAGGCGTCAGCGCGCAGCCGGGCCGGGGCACGACATAGGCCACGACTTCCTCGCCATAGATCGGGTCGGGCACGCCGACAGCGGCGCCGTCTTCGATGTCGGGGTGGCGCGCCAGCACGTTGTCGATCTCGACTGGCGAGACATTGACTCCGCCCCGGATGATCTGATCCTTCAGCCGCCCGACCACGCTGATATGGCCATCCTCGTCGATCTGGCCGAGATCGCCGGTGTGGTGTTCTTCCGGCAGTTTCTCGACGCGCCCGTCGAAATGCAGATAGCCCCATGATTTCTGCGCGCCCGAGACCACGATCTCGCCGGGTTCTCCGTCCGGCGCATCATTGCCGTCCGCGTCGATCAGCCGGAGCGTCTGGTATTTGAGCGGGATGCCGATGGTGCCGATCTTGCGGTCGGCGCCCCGGTGGCTGCACATCAGCCCGCCTTCCGAACAGCCCGCCGACTGGCAGATGCGGATGCCGTACATGTCTTCGAAGCGTTTCCATTGTTCGGGCAGCATGGGCGCCGAGCTGGTCATCATGAAGCGCAGATGCGGGATGTCGCGCCCGTGGATATCGACCGGCTGGTTCATGAACATGTTGAGGATGGTCGGCACCGCGACGCCGATATTGGCTTGGTATTTGCGCACCCAGTCGAAATAGCGGCTGCGCGAAAATTTCTTCGCCATGTAGACGGTGGCGCCGCGCGCCAGCGGACCGCCGAGGCTCATATTCTGCGATGACAGCCAGGTATAGGACCGACAATCGACCACCCGGTCGTGCTCGGTCAGCGCCACGCAGTCCGCCGTCGCGTCGTAGTTGGGCCACACGGCCGAATGGGCCTGCATTACGCCCTTGGGTTTGGCTTCCGTGCCCGACGTATAGAAGATCACGGCGATATCGTCGGGCGCGCAGATCTCGGCGATGTCGTCTTCGTCGGAAAATTCCTCGATGGCGCCGAAAAAGCCGGTTGAGCCGCCCTTCGCTCGCCAGTCGCCGAGCGCCATCCATTCGGCGTCCATCGCCGGGTCGCGCAGTTCTTCAAGGCCCAGCCCTTCCTGCACCAGCACCAGCACCGGGTTAACCGCGCGCAGGATCTCGCCGACATGCGCCCGGTTCATCTCGACATTGGCGGTCGCGATGGTGCCGCCACAGCGCTGCACCCCGATGAAGGTGGCGACGAACTCGACTGAATTCTCGGCCAGCATCAGCACCCGGTCGTTGGGTTTCAGCCCGCGATGGCTGAAAAAATGCGCCATCCGGTTGCCAAGCCGCCATAACGCGTCGTAGCTCAGTGCCTTTTCGTCCTGATCGATCGAAACCATGTAGGGCTTGTCGCCGAAACGCGCCGCCTGGCTCGCTAGAATTTCGCGCATGGAACGGTAGGTGGCGGGCGCCGCCTGGTACATGTGGTGGGTCTCCCTTGTTTGATCCTAGGATATCACGCGGCACGGTGGAGGTTCAAATGGGCGTGGAATTAATGGGAAAAATCCGGGACCCCAAGCCGGATTCTGTCCGGGGCGCGCTTTCCTGCTGACGTTCGACGCGCGCGGCGATAGTCTGGACAGGGGGGCAACGGCAATGAGATTAAGCGCGTTACTTTTCGCCACCGCCGCGACACTGCTCGTGGCAACGCCGGCGGCGGCGACCGGGATGGAGGTCGATCTGGAGCTCGCGCTCGGCATCGACATTTCGCGCAGCGTCGACGCGGAAGAGGCCATGCTTCAGCGCCAAGGCTATATCGACGCCTTCCGCCATCCCAGTGTGATCGGCGCCATCCGGCACGCGCCGCTCGGGCGAATCGCGGTGTCGTATTACGAATGGAGCGGGCT
>JAZFSB010000428.1:0-5909 GCA_036445935.1 Alphaproteobacteria bacterium
GAGTTGTCCGAACGAGATTTCGAATTCGTGAAGGCCGGCGACAAGGCATTGATCCGTCTGATTGGCGCCGACGAATGGGTCGCCGGGCCCGTCATTCAGGTTCGCGGTTCCGCCGCATCCTATGACCAGCGCCTGCTCGCCGCACATATTTTCGAGCCCACCGGAAAGAGCATCTATGTCGAAGTTGCGCTGCCGCACACCTCGATCACACCGGATGGTAGCAAGTTCTGCGACATCGGCCGGCTGGCGGAGGTCCGTTTCCATCGGTCCTCTTTACCCTTCTTGGCGAGCCTCCAAAATCAGCTGAACAGGGTCGCCTCCTGGTTCGGCGGGGAAAAACCCATCCGGACAGCCTGGAAATAAATAAATGACGGTCGAGGCTCTTCCCTATTTCATCATCCTCGCGCCGGTCGTCCTTGTTATTGGTTTCGTATACGTCCTGGGCCCGGTACTGCCAATTTCACACTCTTGGGTAAGAGTTCTGATTGTCGGTGTCATCGGCTTTATCATCGCGCGCTATCTGTATTGGCGGTTTTTCGTAACGGTACTGCCGGCCGATGGTCTGATGATCGAGGTGGCCTGGGTGTGGTTTTGCTTTGCCATCGAGCTATTGGCGCTATCGGACTCCGGAATTCTTTTCTTCACCTTCCTACGCAGCACCGACCGTCTCAGGGAAGCCGATGCACATGAGGCGCGGCTGCGCGCCCTGCCCTCGGACGAACTGCCCTATGTCGATGTTTTCATCACGTCCTACAATGAGTCCCTGGAAATTTTAGAGAAAACCATCATTGGCGCGATGTCACTCGACTACCCGAATTACGATGTTTGGGTGCTTGATGATGGGCGCCGTGGCTGGCTGCGTGATTTCTGCGCACAAAAAGGCGTTGGTTACATGACGCGCCCCGACAATGTCGGCGCCAAGGCAGGCAACATCAATCACGCCCTTACAAAAACCGACGGCGAGTTTTTTGCCGTTTTCGACGCAGATTTCGTTCCGCAACGTAATTTTCTGATCCGCACGATTGGATTTTTCGAGGACCCGAAGATCGGGATCATGCAGATCCCGCACACTTTCTATAACCACGACCCTCTCCAGACCAATCTTGCGATGCGGGAGAGCATGCCCGACGAGCAGCGCTTGTTCTACGATTCGATCCTGCCGGGTCGCGACGGTTGGGACGCGGCCTTCTGCTGCGGCTCGAACTCGGTGACGCGCCGCCAGGCGCTCCGCACTATCGGCGATGCCTTGCCGACCGGCTCGGTAACAGAAGACATGCTTCTGACAATGGCGCTCCTGCAGAAAGGTTTTCTGACGCGCTACCTGTGCGATCGGCTCGCCTATGGGCTGGCGCCGGAAAGCATCAAGGCCTACCTCATTCAACGCCAGCGTTGGGCGCGTGGCGCCATCCAGACCATGTTTCTTGCCGAGGGTCCATTTGGACGTGGCCACAAGCTGATCCACAGAATCCTGTTTTTGCCGATGCATTGGATTTCGCAGGCCCCAATGATGATCCTGGGGATTTTGGCGCCGGTTGTCTTTTTGTGGACGGGGCTTCGTCCCCTCGTCGACGTTACCGTGGAATCGGTGCTGTATTATCTCATGCCGATGGTATTGGCGCTCATTGGCAGCGTTCATCTGTTTGCCCAAAAACAATTCTTTCCCTTATCCGCTCAGGTCGTCAGCACGTTCCAGAGCCTCAAGATTCTACCGACGGTCATCGCGACGCTGATTAAGCCGAAAGGCCATTCATTCGCGGTAACCCCCAAAGGCAGCGCCGCCCAATCAGTCGACTATGAACGCGAAATATTTTGGACGTGCATCGTCATGATGGCGTTGACCATGGGTGGGCTGGCGATCAATTCGACGGTCGAATTTCGGATTGTCGAACAGCGCGCGCTCATCCCCATCGTCGCTTTCTGGTCCATTATCAACATCATCGTCATGATCCTTATCTGCATGCTGTGCCTCCAAGTGCCGATCCAGCGCAAGGAAGAACGGTTTAATATCGACGATCCAGTTTGGCTTCGACACCCGGACGGCAGCATCGAGGTTGGCCGTGTCAGCAATATCTCGCTATCGGGCGCCGCCTTGCATCTGCAAACCGACGACGGGGAGTGTGAAGGACCGCCAATTGGCAGCACCCTCCGCGTCTTCCTTCCAGAGGTCGGTTTCGTGCACGCGACCGTCGCGCGGTCGGGAAACGGCTTGATCGGAATCCATTTCGATCTATCGGCGTCGATCGAGCGTGACCTGTTGATCCGAAAACTCTTTACCAGCGACATGAATACGCTGACTGAAACCAAGGGTCTGTTCCATGTATCCCTGGGGCTGCTGCAGTCAATTTGGACCATGCAGAATATCAAGGCCGCTTCCCAGCCCGAAGCAGTGGTGGAACCTGTTGAAGAGATATTATCCCCGCGGTCGCGCGCTATCGAACCGGACATGAAGCCGAAGAAACTGACCAGGATCGCCGAACAACGACGTCAACTCGCCGCCTGATTCGTCCCCCGATCTCCGACCTTCAGATTGCGGCGATGGCGATGGCCACCTCGCGGCTGCTGGAGAAGGTGGCGCGATAACATGCGCACCCCTCGACGATCGCGCCCAACCACGCGGCCAGGCGCGCGGCCTTGATATGGGGGGCAAAACAGTTTTCCAGCAGCGCGTTCGTCATCGTATCGCGATCTTCCGGCTCTAACCGCACGGGACCGTTCTCACATCGGTCGAGAAATATCAGGGTTGTAATCGGCGCGGTATCGCCGAACCCCGCCGTCTCGCCTTCCCACAGTTTGAGATAGACCAGGTCGTCGTTGCGAATTTCAGTATAGCCGTCGACGAATTCGGCGAAACGTGCGCCACAATCCGCCGGCAGTGGCAACCGTAGCCTGGGCATCAGCCCGAGACAAAGACCCTGCGCGCCGCCACCGTCATCTCCCGCCGCCTCCACGCCCAAGCGGTCGTCTCCAAACAACCGATGGCCCGCCGCTGTCATTTGCAACGCCACGCCGCTCTTGCTGGCCAGTGAGTTGCCAAGCATGACCGCCAGCCCGTCACCGAGGGCAACCGCGCCGGCATGCAGGCAGATCCGGTTTGGCTGTTGCACAACGAAGCCCGTTATCAATCCGCCGGCCAGCGCGTTGGCGGCTTCGAATTCGTCGGAGCAGGCGGCATCATTGCCGCCGGGGCCACTGATCCGGATCGTGAAGCCGCCGCCGGCTACCTCGACCACGTCGATATCGGGCTTGGCGTCACGTCCGTCGCCGAGGCGCCGAAGCGGCCAGCCGCCAATAAAAACCGGCAGGTGGGCAAGCAGCGCTTCGGCGTTGCGCACCGTCACCGGCGCGTCCTCGGGGCCGAAGCCCCATAGCGACGGTGCGGCGATCATGTATTCGGGTTGTTGGTTTCGCGTGGCGCCCGCTTGGCCAGGATGCGTTGCAGGGTACGACGGTGCATGTTGAGCCGCCGCGCCGTCTCGGACACGTTGCGGTCGCACTGTTCGTAAACCCGCTGGATATGCTCCCAGCGAACGCGGTCGGCCGACATCGGGTTGTCGGGTGGCGGCGGCAGGTCCTCGCCACGGGCAAGCAGGGCGGCTTCGATCTGGTCCGCATCGGCGGGTTTGGCCAGGTAGTCGACCGCGCCTGCCTTCACCGCCGCGACCGCGGTTGCGATATTGCCGTAGCCGGTCAGGATCACGATCCGTGTCTGAAGCCGCAGGTCGTGCAGGATGGGAACGATGTCGAGCCCGCTGCCATCGAGCAGTCGGAGGTCGAGCACCGCATAGGCTGGCGGGGTTTCTCGCGCCATCTCGATACCCTCGGTGACGCCTTCGGCCGCGGCGACAATGAAACCGCGGCGTTCCATCGCCTTGGCAAGCCGTTCCCGAAAGGGCCGATCGTCATCGACAATCAACAGCGTTCGGTCGCTCTCGCTGGCAGTGGGCGACGTGGTTTCCACTAACGGGTCCGTGGGGGAGCGATCGGTCATGACGAATTCATCGTGATTGTTTCATTTCCGCTGGCGGCCAGTATGGCGCGGTCCCAGCGAACCGCAACCACCGCGCCGCCGCCGGCGCGATTGGAAAAGCTGAGCTCGGCGCCGGTCTGCTGCAACAGGGTCTGGGCGATAAAGATACCGAGCCCCATATGAGCGCCGGTGTCCGAGCGCAGCGAGATATAGGGTTCGCCAATCCGCTCCAGCACGCTGGACGGAAAGCCGGGCCCGTCATCGGCGATGGTGATGCAGACCTCGTTTTCGTCCCAGCCGAACTCGACATTGACCGTGCCGCGCGCGAATTGCAGCGCGTTCTGGATCAGGTTGCCGAGCCCATGCAGCATGGCCGAGGCCAGCGGGATCAACGGTTCGGGCCCGGCGTCGGCCGAGGCGGGCGCGGGTCCGAGTTCCAGCAAGATGCCGTCGGCCGGGTGGCGGTCGGCCACCAGTTCAACCACATGATGCAGCGGCACCCGTGAAAACGGTTGTGCGTCACCGCCCCGATTTCTGGCGATTTCGGCCAGGATGTCTCGGCAGCGCCGCACTTCGCTCATCAACAGATCGACATCCTCGGCCATCGGACTGTCATCGGGCAGTTCGCGCGCGATCTCGCCCGCGACCACGGCAATCGTGCCAAGCGGACTGCCCAGTTCGTGCGCCGCCGCCGCCGCCAACGCGCCGATCGCCGACGTTTGCTGTTCGCGCGCCAGCGCAAGCTGGGTCGCGGCCAGGCCCTGCGACAGGTGGCGCGCTTCCTCGGCGACCCGCCACGTATAGGCAGCGAAAAACAGGATGCCGATGGCCAGCGCCGCCCAGATGCCAAGTACATAAATCTGCGGCAAGTGCGGGGGCGTGCCATGCCACGGTAGCGGAAAGTGCCAGGTCGCGATCATCGAGATGCTGACCAGCGCCAGCGCGCATAGCGTCAGCGTGCTGGTCAATGACAGTACCGTCGCCGATATCGCAACCGGCGCCAGCAACAGAAAGGCGAACGGGTTTTCCAGCCCGCCGGTCAGATAGAGCAGAACGGCAAGCTGGACGATATCGAAGGCAAGATAGAGCGCGGCGCCGCGTTCATCGACACGGGCCGCCGGGCGACGCGGCACCAGCGCGATATTGACCAGCGCCGATGCCCCCACCGTGAAAAGCGCGGGCATAATCGGCAACTCGAAGCCGAGCCAGAAATGCACCACCAGCAACGCCGTGGCCTGGCCAGCGATCGCAACCCAGCGTATCAGCGCAATGGTGCGGAGCTGGACCCGGCCCGACTCTCCCAGCATGTGCGGCACGGGCACTGGCGTCATGTCTGTCATGGCGAAGATTATAGCGCATTTCGCCGGATTGAAAAAAAGACAGGCCCGGAAGTCCGATGAGGGAACCAAGCGGGCGCCCCGTGATGCTGTCCGCTCTATTTATGTTGCGGACTTGGCGACCTTGCTCCAATGCCATGAATGGTGGCTTCAACAGTCAACTGCCCCGCTTTTTCAAAGGTCAGGATCAATGGAAATTTCGCGCCTTTTTTGAGAGGAGCATGGAGCCCCATCAACATAACATGCAGCCCGCCGGGACCCATTACCGAAGGCGACCCGGGGCTTATTTCGATTACCTCGATGCGCCTCATTCTCATGATGTTATTCACCATCAGTTGTGAGTGAAGCTCTGCTTTTTTGGCGACGGGGGTGGATATGTGGGTGAGCTTGTCATTTTTCGCGCCACGGATGGAGATCGTCATATAGGCCGCGCCATTCCTGGCCATCCCTGGCGTAGCGCGCGCCCAAGGCTGGCTGACAACAATGCTACCGGCCGAAAAATCTTGCGCCTGGGCGATTGGCGACATGCCCAAAATTACCGTGGCAATCAAAAATGCTTTCCGAGTCACCTAAATCTACCTTCTGCCAATGGCGATGATTGTATT
>JAZFSB010000429.1:0-15104 GCA_036445935.1 Alphaproteobacteria bacterium
TCCCCCTAATCCCGTTATAGGACGGTAAAGAATAGCTAGAACCTCGTCAATATCAATAAGATACCCGAAATGGCTCAGAAGCCACTGCGGCGGGCGCCTTTATTTACCAGCGAACGACGCTGGCGCCCCAGGTAAAGCCGCCGCCCATGGCCTCCATCACGACCAGATCACCTGGCTGAAGTCGGCCATCCTCGTCAGCTTCAGCCAACGCAAGGGGGATCGAAGCGGCTGACGTATTGGCATGACGGTCGACCGTCAACACCATTCGCGCCGGCTCAATGCCCAGCTTGCGCGCGGTGGTATCCAGAATGCGCCGGTTCGCCTGATGAGGCACCAACCAGTCAATATCACTGGGTGTCATGTCAAGTTCATCAAGAGATTCTTCAAGAACTGACGCCATGTTATTGACGGCATGACGAAATACTTCACGTCCTACCATCTTAAGATGGCCGACCGTGCGCGTCGATGAAGGCCCGCCATCAACGAACAAAAGGTCATGGTGGCGGCCGTCGGAATGAATCCGGTTGATCAGAACCCCTCGGTCCGCGTTATTGCCGGCGCCGTTCGCGGCGCGCAGCACGACCGCGCCGGCACCGTCACCGAACAGGACGCAGGTCGTCCGGTCTTCCCAGTCGAGCAAACGCGAAAACGTCTCGGCGCCGATCACCAGCACCGTCTCCGCCTGCCCCAGGCGAATGAAATTATCCGCTACGTTGATTGCATAGATGAAGCCGCTACAGACCGCCTGGATATCGAATGCCGCGCCCCGCGTCATGCCCAGCGATGCCTGCACTCGCGTGGCGGTGGCGGGAAAGGTTTCATCAGGGGTCGCGGTGGCGAGAACGATCACGTCTATATCGCTCGCGTCCATCCCGGCGGCGGCGATGGCGCGCCGTGCCGCGGCAAGCGCCAGATGTGACGTGAACTGACCGTCAGCGGCGACATGGCGCTGACGGATGCCGGTGCGCTTTTGAATCCATTCGTCGGAAGTGTCGACCCGTTTGGCCAACTCGTCGTTGGTGACGATCCTTTCCGGGAGATAGGCGCCGCAACCAGCGACAACGGATCTGAGAACCATCAGGAAACGGCCGCTTGCGCCCCGGGGAGGTGCTGTTCACCGAAATCCGCCAACTCGTGCATGATAAATTCGTTAATCCCGTTCGTCGCCATATCCACCGCGACGCCAATTGCGTTGGCGAAACCAAAGTCATCGGTTCCGCCGTGGCTTTTTACGACGATGCCGTTAAGGCCGAGAAAAGTCGCCCCGTTATAGCGCCGCGGATCAATGCGAGCCCGCATCTTCTTGAAACCGCGCCCCGCGAGCAGATAGCCGAGCCGGGCCAAGATCGAACTACGGAACGTCTGGCGGAGATATTCGGTGTATAGCCGGACGGTTCCCTCTATCGCCTTCAGCACGACGTTACCGGTGAAGCCATCGATCACGAAGACATCAACCGTGCCGGCGCCAATATCGTCGCCCTCGACGAAGCCGTGGAAGGTGAAGGGAAGCTTGCTCGACCGGAACATGGCCGCCGCCTGTTTCACACTATCTCGGCCCTTGGCGTCCTCGGCCCCTACATTAAGGAGCCCCAGGGTCGGCGTCTCGATGCCCAGTACGGTGCGGGCGAAAGCCGCGCCCAGCATGCCGAACTGCAGCAGGTTGTCAGCATCGCCCTCAACATTCGCGCCAAGGTCCAGCATCACGCTTTCGCCGACACGCGTTGGAAACACGCCCGCGATCGCCGGACGATCAATTCCGGGCAGCGTCTTGAGCGACACCTTGGACATTGCCATGAGCGCGCCGGTATTGCCCGCCGACACGACACCCGCCGCCTCGCCTTCACGCACCGCGTTGATGGCGAGTTGCATGCTGGACTGGCGCCCCTGGCGCAGCGCGACCGACGGCTTTTCCTCGGCGCTGACCGCGACATCGGTATGCTTGATGGTGCAACAGTTGGCGAGACGGGTGTGCGCCGCCAGCAGCGGAGCAACGCGTTTTTCATCGCCATAGATAAGGAAATGGACGTCCGGAAACCGGACCCGGGCGAGCGCCGCTCCCGACACCACGATTTCGGGGGCATTGTCCCCGCCCATGGCATCAAGGGCAATCGTCATGCCGCGGGACAAATTCGTCTCCCCGATGAAATTGCTGAGTAAAAATCAGCCGGATCAGATACCGGCAGCCTCGACGACTTCGCGTTCTCGATAATGGCCGCACGATGCACAAACATGATGCGGGCGCTTCAATTCACCACAATTCGGACATTCCATCCGAGCCGGGTCGCGCAAGGCGTGATGGGACCGGCGCATATTGCGGCGCGACTTGGAGGTTTTCTTCTTGGGTACGGCCATGGTTTCGTTCTCGAAATATCTGGGTACGGCTCGGGGGCAGTTTACTTAGCCAATTATAACCTGAGGGGCAAGCGCTATGGCGGTCAGCCGGGGCACTTTCGCTAAAATACCGCGCCAAGTCTACTTTTTCCCGCGCAATGGCGCCAGCGCGGCAAATGGCCCGGCCGCAGGCGTTCCCTCGGCTCGCCCACCGTCTCCCGGCTCGCCCGCACCCGTCGCCCGCGGATATGGATCGAGCGCGAGGGCCAGTTCCTCGGCCGCGATTTCGCCGATATCCAGTTTATCGTCCTGATAGGGCTCCACATCCTCGTTGTAATCGATCTCGCCGGTGAGCGAATCCACCGGTCTCAGCATGATGTCCACCGACGCCTCGATATCCGCCTCGACCGGCGCCAGGGTCGCGACGCAGCGCTGGACCAGGCGGGCCTTGATCGTGCCGGTCATCCGCAGCACGGCTGCCCCTCCCGGCATCGGCACAAGGCGTAGATCGGCCCGGAAGGCATCCAGCGAAACCAAGTCGAAGCGTTCGGCAAGCGCCGCGCGTTGATCCGCCGTTGGCTCCAGCAGGAACGCGCTGCCGGCGGCCGACACTTGCGACGGCACGACGACGTGGGAAAACTCGGCCATTTCTGAATTCTCGGTCATGGCGCGGTATCGTTCATATCAAACACCGCACGTCCGCCGATCACGGCCTCGATCGGCTGGGCATCCAGGGCCGCGGCCTGGGCGCGCAGATAGCGCGCCAGCCCGGCAAGCGCCTCATCGGAGGCTTCCTCGCCGCGAAAGACGTTGCGCGCCAACGCGGCGCGCAGTTCCTCATCGGCCCCGTCGAGCCCGACATCATAGGCCACGAGCCGGCCGGAAAACGCCTGCGCCATGGTTTTGACCCGCCGTCCGACACCCAGATCGCCGGCTCCCATTTCGCGCAGCGTGCGGTCCATGTCATCGAACATGACGTCATAGAGCGCCTGGGAGGCCTCTGCCGCGCCGTCATCGCCCGCCTTGAGGCGGCGCATCAGCAGGAAGACATGCAGGGTGACCATTTCGAATCGCCCATCCACGGTGTCAGGCACCGCGTAATCAGTATAGAAAACAGGCATCCGCGCCTGATCGACCGCCGCGCCATACAGGCCTGTCGCCGCGCGCCGCGCCGCCGATTCTCCAAAAAGCCGTTTCAACATATGCTTTGTCCGTTGATCACAGGAAGGTTTGACATTGCCCCGCCAAAACATCAGATTTAGCCCGATTATGCCACGGTTGCGCAATCAAATGCGCGCCAAACCCGCGAACTGGAGCCATGAAGACCGACCGAGTTAAATCCCATCCCGGCCATCGCCTGGCGCGGCTTGCCGCCGTGGCGCTGCTCGCCATGGCCGCCGCGGCATGCGAAGCCCAAACCGACATCCGTGGCAATTTTCCGGATCCCGACGCCCTGGCTGAAATCAAACCCGGCGTGCATACCCGCACCGACGTCACCCGGCTGCTCGGCGCGCCGTCGACCGTCGCGACCTTCAGCAAGGAGACCTGGTACTATATCGGCGGCCGGGTCAAAACGGTGGCCTTCTTTAAGCCGGAAATTCTCGAGCGGCAGGTACTGACGGTCAATTTCGATGCTGCCGGCCGCGTCACCACCGTCGAAAAAGTCGATGCCACGAAGACCAAAAAAATTGTACTGGTCGATCGTGAAACCCCGACGAAGGGCAAGGAACTGACCATACTGCAACAGCTCATCGGCAATATCGGCAGATTCGGCAATCGGGACGACGGCGGAACGCGGTAAGAATTTTCGTGTTCAAGTGAATGGCCCGAAACGAAAACGCCCCGACGTCACCGCCGGGGCGTTTTGCGTTCATACATGCTCACTCAGGCAAGGATCGCCAGCATCAGGATGGCGACGATGTTGATGATCTTGATCATCGGATTCACCGCCGGGCCCGCCGTATCCTTGTACGGGTCACCGACCGTGTCACCGGTCACCGCGGCCATATGCGCCTCGGATCCCTTACCGCCGTGATTGCCGTCCTCGATATACTTCTTGGCGTTATCCCAGGCGCCGCCACCCGACGTCATCGAGATGGCGACGAACAGCCCGGTCACGATGGTGCCCAGCAGCATGGCGCCCAGCGTGGTCAGCGCCGCGACTTGGCCGGCAACGCCGAAGATCACGAAATAGACCACGATCGGCGCGAACACCGGCAGCATCGAGGGAACAATCATTTCCCGGATAGCCGCCTTGGTCAGCAGATCGACGGCGCGGCCGTATTCCGGCTTCGCCGTACCTTCCATGATGCCCGGAATTTCCTTGAACTGACGGCGCACCTCAACGACGACCTCGCCAGCCGCCCGGCCAACGGCCTGCATGCCAAGCGCGCCGAACAGGTAGGGCAACATGCCACCAATGAACAAGCCAATTACCACGAACGGATCCTGCAACTCGAACGTCACCTTACCCGCCAGCTTGGGGAAGTAATGGGCAATGTCGGCGGTGTAGGCGGCGAACAGCACCAGGGCGGCAAGCGCCGCCGAACCGATCGCGTACCCTTTGGTAACCGCCTTGGTCGTGTTGCCAACCGCGTCCAGCGCGTCGGTGTATTTGCGCACTTCTTCGGGCAGCCCGGCCATTTCGGCGATACCGCCGGCATTGTCGGTCACTGGCCCGTAAGCATCCAGCGCGACAACCATGCCAGCCAGCGCCAGCATGGTGGTGGCGGACACCGCGATGCCATACATCCCGGCCGCGAAATAGGCGGCAATGATGCCAGCGCAGATCACCAGCACGGGCAAGGCGCAGGCTTCCATCGACATCGCCAGCCCCTGGATCACGTTGGTCCCGTGTCCGGTTTCGGAAGATTTGGCGATCGAACGCACCGGGCGGTGATCGGTGCCGGTATAGTATTCCGTGATCCACACCAGAAGCCCGGTCACGGCCAGCCCGACCAGCGCGCAATAGAACAGGTCAAGCGACACCACGCCGTCGCCAACGCTCGCGCCCATACCGCCGAACAGCACCCAGATGACTCCCGCGATCAGCACGCCGGAAACGGCCATCGTAACGAACAGTCCCTTGTAGAGTGCACCCATGATGTTGTTGCTTGCGCCCAGCTTGACAAAGAAAAAGCCAACTACCGAACCCAGGATGCAGACCGCGCCGATGACCAGCGGCAACACCATCAAAACATCCCGCGTGGCGCCGGTGAAGTAGATCGCCGCCAGCAGCATGGTCGCGACCATGGTTACCACGTAGGTTTCGAACAGGTCCGCCGCCATGCCGGCGCAGTCACCAACATTGTCGCCGACGTTATCGGCGATCACGGCGGCGTTGCGGGGATCGTCCTCGGGAATGCCGGCTTCGATCTTGCCCACCAGGTCGGCGCCCACATCGGCGCCCTTGGTGAAAATGCCGCCGCCGAGACGGGCGAAGATGGAAATCAGCGACGCGCCGAAGCCCAGCGCCACCAGCGCCTCGAGGATATGGCGCAGACCCGCCGAGTCTGCCGGGTTGAAGGCTTCGCGCAGAATCAGATAATAGCCGGTCACGCCGATCAGCCCGAGCCCGACCACCAAAATTCCGGTGATGGCGCCGGACCGGAAGGCAACATCAAGCGCCGGCTGCAGGCCACCGGAACGAGCCGCCTCGGCGGTGCGCACGTTAGCGCGGACCGAGACGTTCATCCCGATATAGCCCGTTAAGGCCGACAGGATCGCACCAATGAAATAGCCGACCGCGACATACCAGTTGAGCAGAAAGCCAAGCGCGACACCGATCACGACGCCGACCCCGGCGATCGTGGTGTATTGCCGGTTCAGGTAGGCGTTCGCGCCTTCCTGGATCGCCGCGGCGATTTCCTGCATCCGCTCGTTGCCGGGATTTGCCGAAACGACAGCCCGGGTCGCGTAAACCCCGTAAAGCACGGCAACAACGCCGCACAGCAATACAAACCAGTAAATTCCAGCCATTTGTGGTGGTCCTCGTTCTGTTCCGAAAGCTCCAGGGACGACGCGCCGCGAGTGCAGACCGGTGGAGCGCGAAAATCGCGCGGAACATGCCAGAAGAGACTGGCCAAGGCAACAGCCTGACTGGGGAAACCGATTCGCGCGAATTTTGCGCCTTCAGCCTGTATTAGTGCATTTTCCGATCTTACGGCACCGGCCCGCTCCCCCTCCCAGCCACCCATAGGATGATCCCGTGGGGTGGCCGGGAGGGGGAGCGGGCCGGTGCGATTCCGCGTGAGCGGAAAACGCTCTACTGGACCGGTTGCTTGAAAGCCTGTTGCACGATGATGCCCTTCACCAGCTTCTTGCTCGCTACTTTCAAAGCTATCTTCAGCATCCGTTGCTTAAACATATCGACATCGGGAAGCGGGGCGCCACGCCGTCGGAACGTGACCATTTGGAACAGCGTCTGGTACATCGTGTCGCGAATACGCGGCACCACCCGTGAAATATCAATCCGTGCCTCCTCATCGACCATCTCCAGCGAGATCACCAGGGTGAATTGCTCTATAACCCGCCTCTCGGCCAACAAGGGCAGGGTAAACGGCTTCATCGTGTAGTAACGAGTCTGCGACAAACGATCTTTTTTGGCGTTATAGGACGGCGTGCCGGCTTCTGGCGCCGGGATATCCTTAGACTTGGAAGCTGCTCCCAAGCCGGTTGGCGCCAGGATGAAGCCAGCAACCAATGCAATAAAAACACGTTTTATCAAGCGCTTCATGGCGCTTTCTTCCATATTAAGAGAACAATGATCACCATGCCAGTAAAGCAGGAAAATCAAAACGGACGGTAAACGTTCAATAGAATTTTCGGGTGTTCAGAAATGCCGCCAACCATCGTGCCTAACCGTCACAACGGCCCCGGCGGCGTCACGCACGGTTACACCGGCGCCGGCGGCGATCACACCGATCCGCGTGATCGCGGTGTCATATTCCCGGGAGAGCCCCTTGAGACGGCTGGCCATCCCCGGCGGCGCGGTAAACAGAATTTCGTAATCATCACCACCGCCCAGGACCGCATCGCGCCAGTCAGGTCGCTCGGCCAGCAACCGGATCGCGGCTTCGGACAAGGGCACGGCCTCGACTTCAATGTTCGCGCCAACGCCGGATGCAAGGCAGATATGCCCGAGATCGGCCACGATACCATCGGATATGTCGGCCGCGGCGCTAGCGACACCACGCAGGGCAGGACCAAGCCGCACCCGCGGTCGCGGCAAGCGTAGCCGGCCGACCAGATCGGGCCAGCGCGCGAGGGCATCATCGGTTCCGAATTCAGCCATCGCCTTGAGCCCAAGGCCGGCGTCGCCAACGGTTCCGGTGACATAGATGTCATCGCCCGGTGACGCCCCGGCGCGGCGAATCACGGTCCCCTCGGGTGCTTCACCAATGGCGGTCAGAGACAATGTGGTCGCGCCGGGGGTAGACGTGGTATCGCCACCCGAGAGTACGACGCCAAATTCCGCCTGATCGCGCGCCAGACCTTCGGCGAAGCCCGCAATCCAGCTTTCACCGATGTCGTCCGGCAGACTCAGCGCCAGCAGATAGGTACGTGGCACGGCGCCCTTGGCCGCCAGGTCGGATAAATTCACCCGAAGCAGCTTGCGACCCACCAGCGCGGGTGGATCGGCGGCCAGGAAGTGAACCCCCTCTACCATGGCATCGACGGTCAGCACCGTTTCGCAACCCGGCGTCGGCCGAAAAGTCGCGACATCGTCAGTGAGTCCCGCCGCCCCCGGCGCCCCTTCCGCAAGGGGCGCGAAATGGCGAGCGATCAGCTCGAACTCACTGGGACGGGACGGCGTCTCCGCCATGACCAGTCAGCTCCCCCGGCCGCGCGTGACGCGCCAGACGGTCCAGCACCGCATTGACCATGCCGGCCTCGGCACGGGACAGAAATTCATGGGCCAGGGCGACATATTCCGTGAGCGCAACCGCGGCCGGCACCTCGGGACGGGCGTTCAGCTCGAACGCGGCCAGCCGCAGGATTGCCCGCATCAACAATTCCAGACGGCTGAGCGGCCAGTCCTCGGGCAACATCGGCCTGAGGCCGACATCAAGTTCCTCGCGCTGGTCGCAGACACCGCGCACCAGCATCTCGAACAATTTTGCGTTGGTGTTCTGCCCCGGTCCAGTCTCGGGATCGCCGTCCGCGAAGCGGTGTTCAATGAATTCGGGAATTACCACGCCCGCCGGGGCGGCGGTCATGTCTATCTGATAAAGCGCTTGCAGGGCGGCCAGGCGCGCCTGGCTGTGGCGCGTTGTCGCCGGACGCCGCCGCCGGTTACGCTCGCGGCGGCGCGGCGCGTTGGTCATCGCGGGAACAGCCGGAAATGACGCTTGAGTTCGACCATCCTGAGGCAAGCCCGCGCGGCATGACCGCCTCGGTCCTGTTCGTCGCGGCGCGCCCGGGCCATCGCCTGATCGCGGTTCTCGGTGGTCAGGATACCGTAGCCCATCGCCAGCGAATATTGCAGAGTGAGTTCCTGAAGCGCGCGCGCGCTCTCCTGACAGACATAGTCGTAATGGGTGGTCTCGCCTCGGATCACGCAGCCGAGCCCGATATAGCCGTCGAAGCGACGGCGCGCGGCGCTGTACATGGTCATAGACTGGATCGCGAACCGGATCGCCGCCGGAATTTCGAAGGCGCCTAGAACCTCGAACCGTTCATAGGTCGCGCCGACCGCCTCAATCTCGGTGACCGCGCTGGACACCAGCTCGTTGGCGATATCCTCATAAAAGCGCGATTCCACGATCATGACGTGAGGTTGGTCGGACATTAGGCCCTTATGCTCCTGGTTCTTCTCGCAAAGTCTCAGTCATCGAGCGGCTTGATCGGCACCCGCTCAACGATCCGTAGACCATAACCATCTATACCCTTGATCGTGGTTTCCTTGGTGTTGGTCAGCAACCGCATCTCTGTAATGCCCAGATCGAGGAGAATTTGCGCCCCGGTGCCGTAATCACGCAACACCGGGGCCGCGCCCTCTTGGGGCTTGGCCGGCGTTACCAGTACGCCGGGTCGCATGCGGATCTGATTGGAAAAACGGGCATTCCAGGAATCGCGGATCAACACCACCACGCCGCGGCCTTCCTCGGCGATGGCGCGCAGCGAGGATTCGAGTTCGCCCTGCCGGTTGGTCTGGGTATCTTTCAGCACGTCGTCGAGAATATTGAGCGCGTGCATCCGCACCAGTACCGGCTCATCGGTCGCGATATCGCCCTTGATAACCGCGACATGCTCGGTGCCGTTGATCTGGCTCTCATAGACGATGACCTTGAAGTCGCCCCCTTCGCGGCGCTTCAACGTCGTCTCCATGGTCCGCTCTACGATCGAATCATTGCGAAGCCGGTAGGCGATCAGATCGGCTATGGTGCCCAGCTTGAAACCGTGGAATTGGCAAAACTTCACCAGATCCGGCAGCCGCGCCATGGTGCCGTCGTCATTCATGATTTCGCAAATCACGCCCGACGGGTTGAGCCCCGCAAGACGCGCCAGGTCGACCGCCGCCTCGGTGTGGCCAGCGCGGACCAATACGCCGCCGTCACGCGCGACCAGCGGAAAGACATGTCCCGGGCTGACCAGCGTGTCCGGCCCGTTATCCGGGTCGATGGCGACTTCCACGGTGCGCGCCCGATCGCCGGCGGAAATTCCCGTGGTTACGCCTTCCCGCGCTTCGATCGATATGGTGAAGGCGGTGCCAAGCGGCGCCTTGTTATCGTGCGCCATCATCGACAGCCCAAGATCCGCGACACGTTCCCTGGTCATCGAAAGACAGACCAGCCCGCGCCCATGGGTCGCCATGAAATTGATGGCGGCCGCGTCTGCCATTTCGCCGGCGATAACCAGGTCGCCCTCGTTCTCGCGGTCCTCATCATCGACCAGGACCACCATGCGGCCCCGGGCGAATTCCTCGATTATTTCCTCCGGCGTCGCCAGCGCATCGCGCAGCGCCTCATGCTCGGCGTTCTTCGACCCAGTCGCGGCATCCGACGTGTTGACTTGCGACACCGTCACTCCCCTTCCATCAACCTACCGACATAGCGCGCCAGCATATCTATTTCCATGTTCACCGCATCACCCTTGGCGCGGTCACCAAACGTGGTGCAGGCCCGCGTATGGCTAATGACATTCACGCCAAAATGATTGTCGTCGACTTGGTTGACGGTCAGCGACACGCCATCAAGCGCGATCGACCCCTTTGTGGCGATAAATGACTTGAAGGTGTCGGGAACTTCGAAATCGAAGCGCACACTATCTCCCTCGGCCCTTGTGTCAAGCACGCGCGCGACCGCATCGACATGGCCGGAAACGATATGGCCGCCCAGCTCCTCGCCGACCCGAAGGGCGCGCTCCAGATTGACCCGTGTGCCGACCTTCCAGCTCCCCAGCGTGGTCCGCGACAGCGTCTCGGCCGAGACCTCGACGGCGAACCAATCGCCCCCCTTTTCGACCACTGTCAGGCAGGGCCCGGAGCAGGCGATGGAGGCGCCGATATCGATCGTGCCGGTATCGTAGGCGGTTTCGATTTCGATACGCGTGTCGCCACGCGGCTCGATCGCGCGAATGCGCCCTACATCGGTAATGATACCCGTAAACATGTCCCTATCCAGCCGTGTTCAGTATGTAGCGTTCCATCACGCCCTCACCAACGTATCGCAAATCGACCAGATGCGCATCGACCGCATCTACCAGGCGTTCCGTGCCGAAGCCCGCGATCACCGGAAGCCCGTCTCCACCGATAATGCGCGCGGCCCGGAACCAGACGATTTCATCTATCAATCCAGCGGCGATGAACGTGGCCGCGACACGCCCGCCGCCTTCGACCAGCAGCCGCGTGATGCCACGCCTCCCCAGCTCGGCCAGCACCGCGTAGGGATCAGGATTGCCGCTTTCATTGGGCTCGGCGTAGATCACCTCAACCCCGGCATCGACATAGGCCTGAAGCCGCGCGCGCCGCGCCTCGTCTCCCGCGGCGAAAGCAAACAACCAGGTCGGCGTATCCTGGGCGTCAACGACCAGCCGGTGGGTCAGTGGCAGCCGCAGGCGCCCGTCGAGCACCACGCGCACCGGCGAGCGGTCCTCGAGCCCGGCCAGCCGGCAGGTCAATTCGGGATCGTCGGCCATGGCCGTACCGGCGCCGATCAGGATGGCGTCATGGTTGGCGCGCAGTAGATGACCCTGGGCGCGGGCGTCTTCGCCGGTGATCCATTGGCTATCGCCGCTGCGCGTGGCGATCCGACCGTCAAGCGTGGTCGCGGCCTTGAGCGTGACCATCGGCCTGCCATCGCGCACCCGGCGCAGAAAGCCCGCATTGAGCGCCGCCGCTTCCGCGCCGCACAGCCCGGTCTCGGTTATGATGCCGGCTTCGCGCAACAAAGCGATGCCACCGCCATCCACCCTTGGGTCGGGATCGTCCAGCGCAATCACCACCCGGCCGAGCCCAGCATCGATGAGCGCCTGGGCACAGGGCGGCGTTTCTCCGTGATGGGCGCAAGGTTCCAGCGTCACGTAAGCCGTCGCGCCGCGCGCCGCCTCGCCCGCGCGGGCCAGTGCCTCGGTCTCGGCGTGCGGCCGCCCGCCGGGCTGGGTCCAGCCGCGCCCGACGACGCATCCCTGGTTGACGATGATGCAGCCGACCGCCGGGTTGGGCCAGACCGTGCCAAGACCGCGCCGGGCGAGACCAAGCGCCGCGCGCATGTAGCCCGTATCGGCCTCAGTCGTCACGGTCCGACAAGGATTCGACGAAATTTTCAAAGTCCCGCGCCTCGCGGAAATTCCGGTAGACCGATGCGAAACGGACATAGGCGACGGAATCGAGACTGGCCAACGCGTCCATCACCAGCTCTCCGATCGCCTCGGATTTAACCTCGCTATCGCCGCTGCTCTCAAGCCGCCGGGTGATGCTGTTGATGATACGCTCGATCCGCTCCGGCTCGATATTACGCTTGCGCAACGCGATGCTCATCGACCGCGCCAGCTTGTCGCGATCGAATGGCTCGCGCCGATTATTGCTCTTGAGCACCGTCAGTTCGCGAAGCTGGACGCGTTCGAAGGTGGTAAAGCGCTGGCCGCAACCTATGCAGGCCCGCCGGCGTCGGATCGCTGCGCCTTCCTCGGTCGGACGTGAATCCTTGACCTGGGTATCATCAGCGCCACAGAACGGACAACGCATACTCCCGCCTCCTTGTTTATAGCCCGGTATAGACCGGGAACGCCTTGCACAGATCGGCGACCAGGCCGCGCACGCGCTGCTCGGTCGCCGTGTTGTCGCCATTGCTCGCGGCAAGCCCGTCCAGCACCTCGACGATCAGCCCCGCGACCGTGCCGCACTCTTTCGTGCCAAACCCGCGCGTCGTGACCGCCGGCGTACCGAGCCGTACCCCGGAAGTAATCATCGGTTTTTGAGGATCGAACGGAATGCCGTTTTTGTTGCAGGTGATGCCGGCGCGCTCGAGGCTCGCCTCGGCTTCCTTGCCGGTCAGCCCCTTGGGCCTGAGATCGACCAGCATCAGATGGGTGTCGGTACCGCCAGAAACGATATCGACCCCGCCATCAACTAGCGCGGTCGACATGGTTCGGGCGTTTTCCACCACCTGGGCGGCATAGGTTCTAAAATCTGGCCGCAGCGCCTCACCCAGCGCAACCGCCTTGGCGGCGATAACATGCATCAGTGGACCACCTTGGGTACCGGGGAAGATCGCCGAATTGATCTTCTTCGCGATGTCCGCGTCGTTGGTCAGGATCATGCCGCCGCGCGGCCCGCGCAGCGTCTTGTGCGTGGTGGTGGTCACGACATGGGCGTGGGGCAGCGGGCTGGGATGAACACCGCCCGCGACCAGCCCGGCGAAATGCGCCATATCGACCATCAGATAGGCGTCGACGGAATCGGCGATGGCGCGGAAGCGCGCGAAATCGATGATGCGCGGATAGGCCGAACCACCGGCTACGATGACTTTCGGCTTGTGCTCGCGGGCCAGCGCCTCAACCTCGTCATAATCGATCAGGTGATCGTCGCGCCGTACACCGTACTGCACGGCATTGAGCCATTTGCCGGAAAAATTGGGCGCCGCCCCATGGGTAAGGTGGCCACCCGCCGCCAGCGACATGCCAAGAATGGTGTCGTTCGGTTTGCATAGTGCGACATAGACCGCGAGATTGGCCTGCGCGCCGGAATGGGGCTGCACGTTGACGAAGGCGCAATCGAACAGTTGCTTCGCGCGGTCGCGCGCCAGATCCTCGGCGACATCGGCAAATTCACAACCACCATAATAACGCCGGCCCGGATAGCCTTCGGCATATTTGTTGGTCAACACCGAGCCGGTGGCTTCCAGTACCGCGCGCGAGACCACGTTCTCCGACGCGATCAGCTCTACCTGATCGCGCAACCGACCCAGCTCACCCTGAACCGCGCCGTACAGATCGGGATCCCGGTCCGCCAGGGTTTCAGAAAAAAATCCCTGGTCCGGCGCCTGGCCGGTTTCAACAGGGTTGCTCGCCATATCGTATCCCTCTGCTTTCAATATTTGATCGCTCAACCCAGCTTGGCCACGCGACGAGCGTGGCGACCGGCTTCGAATTCCGTATCGAGAAAGACCGCGAGACATTGTCGCGCCACATCAGCACTGGTCGAACGCGCGCCGAGCACCAGCACGTTGGCGTCGTTGTGCTGACGCGCCAACCGCGCGCCCTCCACGTCATGACACAAGGCAGCGCGAATTTCGGGGTGCCGGTTAGCGGCAATCGACATGCCGATACCGCTGCCGCAAACCAGCACGCCGCGCCGGGCGCGGCCGTCCTTCAGCGCGGCAATGAGCTCATTCGCAAAATCGGGATAATCAACGGACTCCTCATCCGTGGTTCCCACATCCAGCGCCTGGCTCCCCAGACTGGCGATCTCGGCGAGCAAAATCGTCTTGAGCGCGAAGCCCGCGTGATCCGAGCCAATGGCAATAATATTATGAGGCATCCGCCGTGTCCGGAACCGGCTGTGAATTCGCGCGGACCATACCATATGGCGTGAACACATTGCCACCCCACACCAGACCGGGTAGCGCAGCTCCCCCCTTCTGAACGCTCACAATGTGGTTTCATGATGAAATCAGCAAAAAACAATAGAATCTTTTTCAAAAATAGGAGATCAGACTAATTGTTAGGGGTTCGTTGTTGACACCCTAAGTGAACCATGGCATCTAGCGATCGATTTATACTTTATCAAAAGGCAGATATATTCATGAGCGAAGATAACCCAGCAGTGGTTCCCCAGGGTGACGTGCTGAGCATGGCAACTGAAATCGTTGCCGCCTATGTCAGCAACAATCCCATAGCGGCGACCCAGATACCGGACGTAATTAATACGGTTTTTGCTTCACTGCAGTCGTTGAATGGCCAACCGGCGGAAGCCCCGTCAGAGCCGCCGAAGCCCGCGGTCAGCATTCGGCGTTCGGTTATGCCCGACTACATCGTTTGCCTGGAAGACGGCAAGAAACTTAAAATGTTGAAGCGCCATCTGCGCGCGGCCTACGGCATGACGCCCGAAGAATACCGCGCCAAATGGGGCCTCGCCGCCGACTATCCGATGGTCGCGCCGAACTATGCCTTGCAGCGTTCGGCGTTCGCCAAGAAGATCGGCCTGGGCCGCAAGAAGGGCCAGAAGGCGCCACGCCGCCGTAAATAAGCCTTTTCGACGTTAAAACAAAACAGCCCGCCGGGTAAAACGGCGGGCTGTTTTAGTATTAGACCTACTACTTATAGTAGTCGTA
>JAZFSB010000430.1:0-4123 GCA_036445935.1 Alphaproteobacteria bacterium
GAATCGCTCGCGCCCGACGCCCGCCAGCCCCATGCGCGCCAGCGTCAGCCCGTCGGCGCGCAGATCGCGGCCCAGCGCGACGCAGGCCAGGTGGATCACGTGGTCGATGGTCGGCGTCGCCACCCCGGCCAACCGGCCAAGCTCCGAATAGATCAAATGACCATAGGGCACGTCTTCCAGGAAATAGCGATGTTCGAGGACCGGCGGCGCGGGGATCCACTTGTCGGGCTCGCTCTGGTGGAACGCCTCGTAAGCCAGGCCGGTGTCTCGCGCCGCATCGGTGGTGTAGCCCATGCGATGGAACAGCTCGACGAACGGCATGGTCTTGGCGCCAAGTGCGTCTGCCACGGCGAGGCGTTCGCGGTCGACCGCGTCGATCAGCCGCCCGACCGATGGCGTGATGCCGTCGTAATAATGCCGGAAATCGCCGCCCGTCGCTTCCACCCTGCCGGCGTTGGCAAGGAAGGCCGGCGGGTGGTGGATGGCGTTGCCGTAGGGAAACACGGTTTCCAGCACGTTGGAAAAGGGCTGCACCGACGGATAGAAGGTGCTGACCACCTCATGCAGCCGTTTGGTCTCGCGCCCCGGGAATCCGCCGAACACCATGAAGTCCGATACGCGCGAGATACGGCAGGTGGTCGGGCCGGTACGGCGGCACAGATAGGGCAGGGTCGCGGTTTCGCAAAATACCGGGTCGCGGATGCCGGCGTCGCGCAGCACGTGCGGGATCAGCATCAACGTATGGCCGGGCGAGACGAACAGCACCTGATCGTCGGTCAAATGCGGCGCCGCCGCGCGGACCCATTTTTCGTGCAGATGGGCAGGGCTCACGATCATCACCAGCTCGGCGCCGTCCATCGCTTCTTTCGCGTCGGACGTAATGACCGGGATTGCCGCGAACCCCTTGCCGAACGGCGCGTCATAATTGATGCCGCCGATCTCGCGCAGCGGGTCCAGCGCGCCTTCATCCTGGCTGTAGAGCCTGATTTCAAAGCCGAGCGTGGTCAAATGCGCCGCCGCCGACGTGCCGCCGCCGCCCGCGCCGAAAATGGCGATGCGTTTCACCTGGGCGGCGCTCATGCGCCATCCTCGACGAAGCTCGCCAGAGCGTCCGGAGCGATGCCGTCCAGCCCCATGCGCGCCAGCGTCAGCCCGGTGGCGGCGTAATCGATACTCATCATTTCGGAAGCGACATGAATTAGCGCATCGATGGTCGGCGTATCGATGCCGGCCAGATCGCCAAAGGCGGCAAACGGTACCAGCCCATAGCCGACATCTTCGTGGATATAGCGGTGATCCAGCGAAGGCGGGCTCTTGATCTCGGCGTTGGGCGCGCTTTCCTTGCAGGCGCGGGAGATATCGCCACTTTGCATGGCGTCCAGCGTGGTCAGCCCGGCCTGATAAAAATTCTCCAGAAAGCTCGCCGTAGGGATGCCGAGCGCCTGCGCCACCGCGATGCGCTCGGCATCGACGGCGGCGACCACGCGCCCGACCGCCGGCGTGATGCCTTCTGCATAGAACAGGAAATCGCCGCCGGTATCTTCGATCCAGCCCGCGTTCATCACCATGCCCGGCACGTGGAACACCGCGTTGATATTGGTCAACCCGGTTTCCAGCACGCTCGAGACCGGCGTGATCTCAGGGTATAGCGGCGCGATCAGCGCGTGCAGTTCAGCCAGATACCGGCCGGGAAAGGCCGCGAATTTGAGCTTTTTCGTGGTGCTGAAGATATCGACCGCACCGGGGCCGGTCTTGCGGCAGATATAGCTCAGCGTCACCGTTTCGCAGGTCCGGACCGGGGCGGTGTAGCCGGCGCGGCGCAGCTCGCGCACGAAATGCAGCCCGCCCCCGGTATGACCCGGATTGACGAAAACGGGGAGTTCCGGGTTAAGCAACGGGGCCAGCGCCTGGGCATAAGGGCCGTGTGCGACCGAGGGCACCACCAGCATCACCAGATCGGCGCCCGCGACGGCTGCAGCTATATCGGTGGTCAGCAGCGCGATCTCGGCCAGCCCGTCGCACACGCCGCGCACCCGTACCCCGCCCTGAGCCCGCAGGGGCTCAAGCGTTGCCGAGCGCCGGGCCTGCAGCCGGACCTCGAAGCCGCGCAGCGTCAGATCGGCGGCCGCCGCAAGTCCGCCATGGCCCGCGCCGAGAACCGCCACCGATTGGATGGTCATAAGCCCCTGCCGCTATTTCCCTGAATTCCGTTCAGCGTTATTGTCGGGTCAGACTCCGCAATCATCAACCATGTTCGTGAAACCCTTGGGCGAAACCGCCATATCCCTGATCGACTGGCCGCTCGACGGGCTGATGGATGAAGCCGCGCGCCTCAGTGATGCCGGCTTTGGGCCGGTTGTCACCTGGTCGCGCAAGGTGTTCATCCCGCTCACCCTGCTGTGCCGCGACACTTGCCGCTACTGCACCTTCGCGAAATCACCCGGCGCCGTACCGACGCCCTATCTCAGCCCCGACGAGGTGTTAGCAATCGCGCGCGCCGGCAAGCAGGCCGGCTGCACCGAAGCCCTGTTCACGCTGGGCGACAAGCCCGAACTGCGCTACCGGGCGGCGCGCGATGCGCTGGACGCGCTGAACGGCCAGCCGGACCTGTTCCGGTGAGCGACAAGGAGCGACTTGTTCTGGCGCTCGCCGGCGGGGTCGGCGGGGCCAAGCTGGCGAACGGCCTGGCCGGCGTGCTCACCCCCGAGGAGTTGGTGATCGCGGTCAATACCGGCGACGATTTCGAGCATCTGGGGATGCATATCTCACCCGACCTGGATTCCGTGATGTACCGCCTGGCCGGGCTCAACGACACCGCGCGCGGCTGGGGCGTGAAGGACGAGAGCTGGCAATTCATGGCGGCTCTGGGCGCTCTCGGCGGCGAAACCTGGTTCAATCTCGGTGACCGCGACCTTGCCACCCATGTCGAGCGGACGCGCCGGCTGGCGGCGGGCGACGCGCTGTCATCGGTGACGGCGGCGTTGTGTAGCGCGCTCGGCATCGCGCATACCGTCACCCCGATGAGCGACGAAGCGGTGCGGACTTTCGTGCTGTCGGGCGGGCTGCGAATTCCGTTTCAGCGCTATTTTGTTGAACAAAATTGCAAACCGGTGAGCGACGGGTTCGTGTTCGACGGAAGTGAAGAGGCGAAACCCGCGCCCGCGCTGGCCACGGCGCTGGCGGCGCCCGAACTTGCCGCCATCGTCATCTGTCCGTCGAACCCGTTCGTCAGCATCCGCCCGATCCTGTCGATCCCGGCGGTGAGCCAGGCCTTGGCGAGGCGCCGCGTGCCGGTGGTCGCGGTGTCGCCCTTGATCGGCGGCGCCGCCGTAAAGGGACCGGCGGCCAAGATGATGGCGGAACAGGGATTGCCGGTTTCCTCGGCCGGGATCGCGACCGCCTATGGCGATATTATCGACGGGCTGGTGATCGATAGTGCCGATGCAGGTGAGGCTGCGACGATCGAGGCCGGATCGGTGCGCGTGCTGGTAACGGAAACCTTGATGCAAGGCACGGAGGAAGAGGAGCGGCTAGCGCTCTCGGTGCTTGAATTCGCCGCGAAATTGAGGCCGCGTGGACAATGACCCTGACAGTGCTGGTGCCGATCAAGCCGTTCGCCCTGGCCAAGAGCCGGCTTGCCGCCGTGCTGCCTGCCGACGCTGGGCGTGGACGATATCGAGGCGTTTATCGCGGCGGCCGGGGCATCCAATGCCATCGCGCCGGATGAAGGATGCGACGGCACCAATGCGCTGCTGCTTAGCCTGCCCACGGAGATCGGTTTTTGCTTCGGGCCCGGCAGCTTCGCCGCCCATCGCGCCACCGCACGCGCTGTCGGCGGCGCGATGGCGATCGTCAATCGCCCGGGCCTTGCCTATGATCTTGACACGCCCCAGGATTATGCCCGTCTTCCGCCGGGCTTTGGCGGCGCGGCGTGATTGGCTATGATGCCAGCCATCAGGTGAACAACAAGATCGCACGTCATGTCTGAACGAGACCAAGACGAAGGCAAAGGCAAAGGCACGACGGTTCCATTGGGACCGGGCGGGGACGATCTGCCGCTTGATGCCGAGGCGGCGATCATGCGTCTGCTTGATGAGATTGAGACGCTGCGCGTTGAGCTCGA
>JAZFSB010000431.1:0-3325 GCA_036445935.1 Alphaproteobacteria bacterium
GGCGGAAACCGAAATCCGACAGGGTCGATTTGCGGGCAAAATCGCCCCGGTACATGCCGCCCAATTGCGGCACGGTGACGTGGCTTTCATCGACGATCAGCAGCGCGTCCTCGGGCAGATACTCAAACAAGGTCGGCGGCGGCTCACCCGGCGCGCGGCCGGTGAGATAACGCGAATAGTTCTCGATGCCGGAACAGAAGCCGGTGGTCTCGAGCATTTCAAGATCAAAAATGGTGCGCTGTTCCAGGCGTTGCGCCTCGAGCAGCTTGTTCTGGGCGTTGAGCTCGTCGAGGCGGGTGCGTAGCTCTTCCTTGATGCCCTTGATCGCCTGGCGCACCGTCGGCTTGGGCGTCACGTAATGGCTGTTCGGATAGACGGTGATATTGTCGAGCTGGCCGGTTTTTTCGCCGGTCAGCGGGTCGAATTCGTGGATTGACTCGATCTCGTCGCCGAACAGCGAGATCCGCCACGCGCTGGCTTCGTAATGGGCCGGGAAAATTTCGACCAGATCGCCTCGCACGCGGAAGGCGCCACGGGTGAAATTCTGGTCGTTGCGCCGGTATTGCAGCTCGACGAAGCGGCGCAACAATTGGTCGCGTTGCGCGCTCTCGCCGGTTTTCAGCCGCAATGTCATTTCGGAATAGGTCTCGACCGAGCCGATGCCGTAGATGCACGATACCGAGGCCACGATAATCACGTCGCGCCGTTCCAGCAGCGCCCGCGTCGCGGCATGGCGCATGCGGTCGATCTGTTCGTTGATCGACGCGTCCTTTTCGATATAGGTGTCGGTCCGTGGGACGTAGGCCTCGGGTTGGTAATAGTCGTAATAAGAGACGAAATACTCCACCGCGTTGTTCGGGAAGATTGTCTTCATCTCACCGTAGAGCTGGGCCGCCAGCGTCTTGTTGGGGGCCAGGACCAGGGCTGGGCGCGATAGGCGGGCGATGACATGCGCCATGGTGAAGGTCTTGCCCGAACCGGTGACGCCCAGCAATACCTGGTCGCGCTCGTCGCCGGTGATGCCGGCAATAAGCTGTTCGATCGCCGCGGGCTGGTCGCCGGCTGGCTGGAAATCGCTTTCCAGTACAAACGGCGCGGCCTCACCCACGGCAGGACGTTCGGCAAGGATCGAGTTCATGGTCTTTTATATGCCGTCCGCCACTGCAATTGCCAGCCCGGCCCGGTTCCGACGTGATCGAAAAGTCTCTAATATCAATCGCGAACAAGGCGGGAGCCCGTGGAAATTATGTATCTTCGCAATCGTTGGTATGTCGCCGCCTGGGCGCATGAGCTGGATGACGGGCCGCTGGCGCGCACCATTATGGACGAGCCGGTGGTGCTGTTTCGCGCTGGCGATGGAGAGGTGGCGGCGTTGGAGGATGCCTGCGCGCACCGCTACGTCCCGCTGTCGCTGGGCACGGTCGCGGATGGCTGCATCCAGTGCCCTTATCACGGGCTGGTCTATGACAGCAGCGGGGCCTGCGTGTCGGTGCCCGGCCAGCGCCTGGTCCCGCCCGATGCCAGGGTTCGGGCCTATCCCGCGGTTGAACGCTGGCGCTGGGTTTGGATCTGGCCGGGCGATCCGGCCAAGGCCGACCCGGCGCTGATTCCCGACTTCCACTGGAACGACGATCCGGGCTGGGTGTCGGTTGGCGATTATTTTTACGTCAAGGGTTCGTGGCGGCTGTTCGTCGACAACCTGCTCGACCTGTCGCACGTCGCCTATGTGCATGCGTCCACGCTCGGCACCGATCGTGTCGCCGATTTCCCGGTCAAGACCTGGCACGAGGATGGCCACGTGCATGTGCATCGCTGGATCTTCGATGAACCCGCCCCGCCGATGTTCAAGGCGGTTGGCGATTTCCCCGGCGCGGTCGATCGCTGGCAGATAATCGATTATCAGCCGCCGGCCAATTTCGTGATCGATGTCGGCTGCGCCGAAGCCGGCACCGGGGCGACCGACGGTGACCGGTCGCGGGGCGTGACCATGTTCTCGAACCATTCGATCACGCCCGAGACTGAAACCAGCTCTCATTATTTCTGGCATCACGCGCGCGATTTCCGGCTCGACGATGCCGGGCTTACCGAAAAGCTCGCCGCCGGCACAAGGGGCGCCTTCGGCGAGGATGTGGTGATCATCGAGGCGCAGCAGAACCGCATGGATTCAGCACCCCCGACGAAAAAAATCATCGATATCAACGCCGATGCCGGCGTGATGGCGGGCCGCCGCCTGCTCGACGAGATGATCGCGGCTGAATAACGGGGAACTTCATTCAAGGGGGAGCGGGTCGGTGCAGACTAACCCTACCGTGCCAATGTTTCTTCCGCGAACACCAGGTAGCGCAGTGGGCCGCCGGGGACGATCGCGTCGAGCGGCCAGCAGGTCACCAGGGTGAGCATGGCGAGCCCCTCGGGCGGTTGTGGCGGGTGCCATTCCTTGCGTGCATCGACGATGGTGTTGCCGATCACGCTGAAGCTGCGCCAGTGCCCGTCGGCGGTCTGCAGCGACATCGTATCGCCGTCATGCAGCGCCCCCAGCACGGTGAAGCTGGTGTCGCGGTGACCGCCGATGACGCTGTTGCCGGGTGCGCCGGGCGACGGCGTTCCGTCCACATGGCCGGGGCCAAAGGCAAGCGATGCCCCTTGCGCGCCGGCCAGCACGATGGTCTCGCGCCCGGCCGCCGGAAAGCGCAGCCGGGCGACCGGCCAGGTATCGGCCCAGGGCCACGGGCGCACCGTGACGCCGCCTGCCAGGGTTTGCTCCCAGGCGCGCGACAGCAGGTTCTGGGCCAGCGCCGCCTTGGCGTAGATCCAGCCGCCGCCCGCGACCAGCCAGATGCCGGTGAGGACCAGAACAAGCCCGGCCATTCCGGCGAGACGGCGGCCTCTCACCGTCGCCTCCAGGCGGTGAGCAGCCCCGCGGCGGCGAGCAGGGCGGCGATCCCGGCCAGGATCTGGATCGGACCCGACGTGGCGCCGGTCGGCAGCCGCACCGCAACTGGCGCCCGGGCGGTCTGTGCCGTGGGGAGCGAGGCTTTTTTGAGCAGCCCCGCCGCTGGTTTCAGCCTGGCGCCGAACACCTTGTCGTAGACCCAGCCGTCCGGCAGGTTGCGCGCGATGTCGCGGGAAAAAAGCGGCTCATCGACCGGGCGCGCGACCTTCTTCTCTACCGCGATCAGGCTGGTATAGCGGCTGACCAGCCGGTGGCGGAGCGCCGTCGCGGTGACCGCCCGGCGCACAGAATCGAGGTCCGCGCCGCGATGGGTTGCCGCCATCAGGTCGGCAATGCGCGCGCGGCCCCACAGCGCGCCGATATCGGTGCCGG
>JAZFSB010000432.1:0-3134 GCA_036445935.1 Alphaproteobacteria bacterium
GAGTTTTCGACGCTGGCGGTGAACAACCGCATCCATGCCGAATTGTTGCGCCTCGCCATGTCGGCGGGGATCAATGACAATGTCTCGGAAATTTCACCGGCCCCCACCCATGCCGAAATCGCCAGCCGGATCAGCACCCATCGCGAGGCGGTGACGCGAGAGCTCAATGAGCTGGCGCAAGCGGGCGTACTGGAAAAGCGCAACCGCGCACTCGTAGTACGCGATATCGCCTGGCTTCAGGATGTGGTCGCGTTGAAGCTGGGCGAGACACCAGCCCCGCCTGGCTGAATGAACGACCCTATCGGATCACCGTCATCGCCATCGAATAGATAACCAGTGCCAGCCCGACGACAAGTAAAATTGAAATCGTAAGTCGCTCCATGGAGCGCTTTGCTTCCCTCATACCATTTCCCCGTTCACCGGCGGTGCGCCGGAAAAATGATTTCTACCAATCCGGAGCCGTCTTCTTCTGTGTGAAATCCCACTTTATGGGAATGTTTTTCGCTCCGGCTGCCGAAATGCCGGATGCGCTGTTATGACGCGGGCGGTCGCGCGGAACGGCCGGCGTACCAGCGAACCAGGAAGCCGAAGCCTGATCCCGCCGCCATGACCAGAAACGCCACGGTCCAGGCCCCCGCGTCGTCCTTGCCACCGGCGGCCTGCAAGGCCGCGCCCACGGCAAGCGAGCCAAGTATGCCACCCGCGAACCCGACCGCGGCATGCACCGCCATGGTGGCGCCGCGCACCTCGGGTTCGGCGACCGTCACGGTAGCGGCGTTGATGGTGCCGGTATCGGCGTAACCGGTCATGCCATAGGCCAACGCCAGCACGCCAACCAGCCAGAGCGGCCCACCCGTGGTCAGCGCGACCGCGATACCGGTGGCGCACGACACCAGCATGGCCGCGCGGATCACGACTTCGCGCCCGTGCCGCACCGCCACCTCGCCCGACGCCATGCTGGCCGGCACGCCGATCAGCGCCACCAATGTCGCCAGTACCGTGGTCGACACGATGAACCCGCCATCCTGCGTGCTTTCCGCGAAAACCAGGAAGGTGACGATCCACACCCGGTTCGAGAACACCTCCCACAGATGGCCGAAATAAGACGTGATATTGACCATCGCCGCGCGGTTAGCGAAGACCTGTCGGAAATCGCCCAACGGACCGCGGACCCGGGGCGAAACCTTGCCGTCAGGCAGCACCGCCCAGCCGAGCAGCATCCCAGCCAGTGTGCCGACCCCCGCCACGCCGAAGGCCCAGCGCCAGTCGAGCCAGTCGGCGACCAGCCCGCCAACGAGGATCGATAAAGCGGTGCCAATGGCATAGACCGAGGAATAATAAAATACCGCCCGCGTGCGCTGAGGTTCTTCCAGACTGTCGGCCAGTGCCTTGAGCGCCGGCATATAGGTGCCGGCGAGACTGATGCCGGTCAGCACGCGAAAGAAAAAACCAGACCACATGCCGTCGGCAAGAAGAGCAAAACCGAAGCAGGACAACGTGCCGATTATGCCAGAGACGATATAGACCCGCTTGGGAAGGATCCGGTCGGTCAGCGCCACCAGAACCGGCACCGCGCCGACATATCCGGCGAAAAACGCACCACCAAGCAGCCCGGCCTCGATCTCGGTCAGCGACCATTCCACGAACAACACCGGCAGCACCGGCGCGATGGTCATGAAGGCCATCGTGTTCAGCACCAGCGTGATGCAGGACAGCGTAACCAGCAGGCGAAAGGACATTAAGCGGGCCGAAAAGAGGGCGGGTTTCAAAACTACGGCGGCACCCCACCCCTGTCCAGACGGTGGCGTAGGGTAGGGGTCGATTTTCGGGCCGTCCTGCGATACATCAGACGCCACAACAGTTCCCCCGAGACAGGAAACCAGATGCCTCTAGAAATTCCCGCGCCGCATGACGTCCTGGAGCTGACCATGGGCGACGGCGCGATCATTCGGGTGCGCCGGCACGGCAACACTGACGGGCCCCGCATCATGCTGGCCGGCGGCAACGGCTTCGCCGCCGACGGCTATTTCGCCTTCTGGGGGCCCTTGTGCGACCGCTTCGAACTCGCGGTGTTCGATTTCCGCAACCACGGCCAGAACCCGCTGGCGCTGTCGGGCAGCGACGGCCACTCTTACGCCCAGATGACGCTGGACCTCGAACGCGTATTCCGCGAGGTCAACACCGCCTGGGGCGAAAAGGCCAATATTGGCGTTTTCCATTCGATGTCGGCGCGCACCGCCATGAAGCACGCCGTCGAAATCGGCTTTCGCTGGGACGCGCTGGTGCTGTTCGACCCGCCCAACGTGCCGCCGCCGGGCCACCGCGTCTACGAAATGATGGACATGTTCGAGCACCGGCTGGCCGACTGGGCTAGCCAGCGCCCAGACCGTTTCGCCGACCCGTCGGAACTTGCCACGCAGTACAGGGAAACAAGGGCGCACGCCAACTGGGTCGAGAACACGCACGATCTGATGGCTCGCGCCGTGCTACGCCGCGACGAAGATGCCGGCGACTGGGTGCTGTCCTGTCCGCGCGAATTCGAGGCCTCGGTCTATTTGCAGGCGATGACGCTGAACCTGTGGCCGCCCTATGAGTCGTTCGGTGGACCGGTCAAGCTGATCGCCTGTGATCCGGACGCCCGCGGCGCGCCGGGACCCGCTTTCGCCAACCGCGCGCTGGCCGAGGATTTCAACTATGTTTACGACTGCATCCCCGGCACCGGACACCTGCTGCAAGTCCAAAAGCCCGAGGAATGCCGCCAGTCCATGCTGGCGTTTCTCGGCGAACAGGGTATTGAGATTTAAGGACGAGGAGAGTTTTGGTGGCTGAACAGGCAGTCGTGGAGAAATACGTCGGCCAGTCGGTCGAACGGGTCGAGGACGCGCGTCTGCTGACCGGCCGCGCCCGCTTCGCCGATCACTACCCGACCCCGACCGGCACGCTGCATGCCGCCATTCTGCGATCACCGCACGCCAGCGCCCAGATCACCTCGATCGACGTGAGCCGAGCTGAAAGCCAACCCGGCGTCGCCGCCGTACTGACCGGTGCGGACATCCGCGCCATGTCCGATCCGTTCATGGTCATCGTCAAACAGCCGCTCGACGAATGGGCGCTGGCCGAGGGGCGCGTGCGCT
>JAZFSB010000433.1:0-4525 GCA_036445935.1 Alphaproteobacteria bacterium
CGTGCTGATCGACGGGCGCGACGTGCGCGATTACGCCAAGCCGGCGCTGGGGCGGCACATCGCGATGGTGTTGCAGGATCCGTTCCTGTTCAGCGGCACGATCTTTGAAAACATCCGCTATCGCACCACCGACGCCACCCGCGCCGACGTCGAAGCGGCCGCGCGCACCGTCGGCGCGCATGATTTCATCGCCCGGCTTCCCGACGGCTACGACGCGATGCTCGACCAGCAGGGGCACAATCTTTCGATGGGCCAGCGCCAGCTCATCAGCTTCGCCCGCGCGCTGGTGGCCGACGCCCGCGTGCTGGTGCTGGACGAGGCGACGGCCAATATCGACAGCTATACCGAGCGCCAGATCCAGATCGGGCTGGCCCGGCTGCTGGAAGGCCGCACCGCCCTGGTGATCGCCCACCGGCTGGCCACTATCCGGGGCGCCGACCGCATCCTGGTACTGCAGGAAGGCCGCATCGTGGAGACCGGCAGCCATGACGAACTCGTCGGGCGCGGCGGGCTCTATGCCAGGCTGTACGACCTCAACTATGCCTCGTTCGACGACATGCCCGACGCCGTCATGCAGGACGCGCTCGACGAGCCGATGCGGACGTGAAGCGGAATCGCACCGGCCCGCTCGGACAACACTCTAAATTGTGACGTTGCGAAAACCCAGAGCGTCGGTCTTGTACACCTGGGTCTCGGGCGCCTGTGTGCGGGCCCCGGCGCAGCGCAGCCACAGCCGCAGCAGATGGCGACGGCGTTCCGATTCCGGATAGTCTTCGTAGTCGGTACGCCCGTGCAAAACGATGTGGTTGTTCAGAAGCTGTATGTCGCCTGGCCTCAAGGCCATATCGAAACAGACGTCGGGTCGGGTTGCGACCTCGGCGAAGAACTGGAATGCACCGGCCTCCAGCGCGCTGAGCGTCACGCCGGCGCGCGTCACCGCGCGCTCGACGGGCGACGGGTTGAAGTGGCATGACAGTGCGCCGTCGTAATCGCTGAAAACCGGCACTCTGTGGGCGGTCCGGTTCGTGCCCTCGGTGCGCTCCTTGCGCAGGTGATGAAAATAATAGCCGCGAAAGAGCGCCTCGAGGAATTCCGGCCGTTCGTCCAGAATGATGTTGTGGATCGCCATTGAGCTCGCGATGCGACTTTCGCCGCCGCTTTTCGCCGCTCGCAGCATGAGCAGCCCAACCATGTCGTTATTGAGGTCGGTATGCATGCGAAGGTCGCCGCCAAGCTCGTAGTTTCGCATCTGGCCAACGTCGCTTTCGGGCCCGCTCAAATCAATGACGTGGCCGAGCCGGTCCCCCTTGGTGCTCTGCGCCAGCCCGACGCCGAAATACACCCCCAAGCCCCAGAAGATCGCCGCGAGCCGGTCCTCGCTGTAACGCTCGACCGGAAGCCCTCGGATCAGGACGAAGCCACGTCCGTGTTCCAGCTCGTCGCCCAGCGCGGTCAGCGCAGGCCCCAGGCTGGGCAGCGGGAAGTCGTCTTCGGTCACGTCGTAAAGCGCGGGAATTTTGTCGGGAACCTTTCCCGCCGCCGTGTCGATTTCGGCAAGATGCGTCGCCGTCAGATGGAGAATCCAGTCTTCATTGCTGGCATAATCGCGCCCGGTCCAGACGCTTGGGCCCGAAATGGCCTGTCTCGTTGGAATGGCTTGCATCTTGGCCTCCTTCGGTTATCGGTATTACCCGCTCCAGACGTCCCTGGACACCTCGACGACGCGGGCGAGCTTGGCTTTTTGCATGTCGGGCGTGACCGCGTCGGGCTGATCGGCGCTGGTCGCGAAACCGCATTGCGGGCTGAGGGCGAGCTGATCCAGCGCGATGAAGCGGCTGGCCTCTTCGATCCGGCGCTTCAGCGCATCGGCGGTCTCCAGCGCCGGGTTCTTGGTGGCGACCAGCCCCAGCACGATGGTCTTGCCTTCGGGGACGAAGCGCAGCGGGTCGAACGTACCGGCGCGTTCGGTGTCGTATTCCAGAAAAAAGAAATTCACCGCCATGTCGTTGAACAGCCGTTCCGCGATCGGGTCGTAGCCGATATCCGCCTGCCAGTTCGGATCCTGGCTGCGGCAGATATGAACCCCGATCCGCATGCCGTCCGGGGCGCCCGCGACCACCGCGTTGACGGCTTCGATATAGGCGTTCAGCAGGTCGCGCCAGTCGTCGCCGCGCTCGGCCAGCAATGCGCGCGCCCGGGGATCGCCCAGCTTGACCAGCGAGGTCTCGTCGATCTGCACGTAACCGCAGCCGGCCTCTGCCAGCGCGTCGAGTTCGCGATGGTACGCGCCGACAAGGTCGGACCAGAAGGCGTCGAGATCGGGATAGATGTCCTTGCTGATATTGACTCGCCCGGCACGATAATGGATGTAGCCGGGGCCGGGCAGGGTGATCTTGGGCGTTTGCGTCGCCACCGACGCCAGGAATCGGAAGTCGTCTGCGTTGCGCGACCCCTTCCATTCAATGCGATCGACCACTTTCGGAATGCGCATCGCCGTCCGCGCGCCGTGCCCGGCGGATGGCTTCCACCCGTCATCTTCGGTGAACTGTATCTCAACACCCGACAGCGCTGCCGTGGTGAAGGAATCGGAATAGGTATTGCGGCGGAATTCCCCGTCGGTCACCACCGAAAGCCCAACCGCTTCCTGCAGGGCGACGACATCGCGGATCGCCGCATCTTCGGCCGCCGCCAGCGCGGCTGCGTCGATCTTGCCGGCGTCGTGGTCGGCGCGCGCCGCGATCAGCGCCGGCGGGCGGATCAGGCTGCCGATATGTTCGGCCCGAAACGGCGGGTCGGCGGGGCGGGTCACGCTCACGTTGCGAATCCTCTCTGACGATGTAAGCGCACAGGGTACAGCAAATGCCCCATCGCGCAGAAGTCCGGCTATGATATCTGTCCGATCGTCGTCAGGAGTCAGACCATGGACGAGGCCTCGGAAGGGCGGGATGTAATGGCGTCGCGCGATCACCCGCTGCGCTATGCCCTGACCAATGAGCTGCACGCGCGGCCCTTCACCGAATTGGTCGCGCCCGAACAGGTGTCGCATTTCGGCATGCTGTCGCCGGAAAGCGAGATCGCGGCCGAGCGAGTGCACCTGCTGGCGTTGTGCCAGCGCTACGGCATCGCCGAGTTACCCGCGGGGGCGACGCATTTCGCCGCGGATTTCGGCGTCTTTCGCCTCAAATGGGAACGCCATAGCGAATTCTCCACCTACACGTTTTTCCATCGTGGCGCGGTTGCCGAGCCATTTGCCGAAACTGCTTCCGCTCGCGTGCCGCGGGACTGGCTCGACGGCTTGCCGGGCGCTCGGCTTGTTGCCGCCCATGTAGAGCTGGCGCCCGAGGGCGCGCCGGCCCTGTCGCCCGACCAGCTGTCCCGTCATTTCGTGCCGGAAAGCCTGTGTCGCGGTCGCATGCTGGGCGGTGTCGCCGATGTCTGGACCGATTTTCGTATCCATGCCGACGGGTTCGCCCGCACGCTGGTGCAGGATCGCGGCATGGCGCCACGCCAGGCCGGCCGGCTGGTGCAGCGGCTGCTGGAAACCCATACCTACCGCAACATGGCGTTGCTGGCTTTGCCGCTGGCGCGCGAGACCGGCCCGGTGATCACCCGCGTCGACAGGTCGCTGGCGCAACTCACCGCGCGAATGAAAACCCTTGAAACAACCGGGGACCAGCAGAACCTGCTGGACGAGCTGATCAGCGTTTCCGCCGAAATAGAAGAAAGCATAGCCGCGACATCCTACCGGTTCAGCGCCGCGCGCGCCTATAACGCGCTGGTCGGCGAACGTGTCGCCGAGATGGGCGAGGAAGCCGTAGAGGGCCAGCCGAGACTCAGCGAGTTTATCGAGCGCCGCCTGGCGCCGGCGATGCGGACCTGCGAATCGGTGGCCGAACGCCAGCAGGCGCTGTCCGAACGCGCGACGCGGACCGCCGATCTGCTGCGCACCCGGGTCGATATCGCGCTGGAAGGGCAGAACCGCGATTTGCTGGCGTCGATGGACCGCCGCGCGCGGTTGCAGCTTCGCCTGCAACAGACCGTGGAAGGGCTGTCGGTCGCCGCCATCACCTATTATCTGGTCAGCCTGGTCGGCTACGCGCTGAAAGCGGTGGAAAAAGCCGGCACCGAGGTTGATGTCGATCTTTGGCGCGGGGTTGCCATCCCTGTTGTCGCCGTGGCTGTCTGGGCCGGTCTGCGGCTGGTCCGCCGATCGCTCAGCCGCGACGGGGACTGACGGGACTGTCTCGGTTTTAAAACCGTTGCGCTGATTGGGCAAAGCAGATCCGAATGTCTGCTGTTGGGGACAAAGCGGACACTCCCGGTCATCACCCCGCCCGTCTGCTTTTGGCCAGAAGCAGACATTCGTGCTCCTCCATACCGGTCTCGAATATTCTGAGACATCCATGCACATAGGTACCGATGACCGTGGCCTGGAATTCGTTTCCTAAAATTCCATCAGGTCCTCGGCAACCACTACCTCGCCGGAGAAGTGTTTTCTAACCTCCTCGGCCCAGGGTTCGTAGTC
>JAZFSB010000434.1:0-4695 GCA_036445935.1 Alphaproteobacteria bacterium
TCCAACAAGCAGGCGCGCGGGGCGTTCGGCGAGGTTCAACTTCAGGATATCGTGACCTCGGCGCTGCCGCCATCGGCCTACGGTTTCCAGGAAACGCTCGGCAACGGCAAGCGCGCCGACTGCCTGATCCGGCTGCCCAACCCGCCGGGCGATATCGTGATCGACGCCAAGTTCCCGCTGGAAAGCTACCGCGCGCTGATCGCGGCCAAGGACGACGCCGCGCGCACCGCGGCCCGGCGGCGCTTCGCCACCGATGTCAACAAGCATGTCACGGACATTGCCGAGCGCTATATCGTGCCGGGCGAAACCGCCGAATCGGCGCTGATGTTCCTGCCGTCGGAAGCCGTCTATGCAGAGCTGCATACGAGCTTCGGCGAGGTAATCGAGCGTTCGCACCGCGCGCGCGTGTGGATTGTTTCCCCGACCACGCTGATGGCGACGCTGAACACCGTTCGCGCGGTGCTCAAGGACGCGCGCATGCGCGAGCAGGCTGGGCTGATCCAAAATGAAGTCATGACCATGCTGACCGATCTCACCCGGCTCGACGATCGGGTTGGGAAACTGGAAAGTCATTTCAGCATGGCCGAGAAGGATTTGCGCGCAATTCGCATCTCGTCCGACAAGATAAAAGGCCGCGGCGAACGCATCGGCGAGATCGAGATGGGCGAGGACCCCGACGCGGAAAAAGAAATCACCGGCGCCGAAATCCACCAGATTGGGCAGACCCGGTCCTGACAGCCTTACATCGTCCGCCTGGCCTTCAGCGCGGCGGCCAGCGTGCCGTCGTCGAGATAATCGAGCTCACCGCCAATCGGCACCCCGTGGGCGAGCCGCGTGACCATGACGTCGCAATCGGCCAACCTGTCGGCAATGTAGTGCGCCGTGGTCTGGCCTTCGACCGTGGCCGAGGTCGCGATGACGATTTCCGTGACCGCTGGCCCGCTGGCCCGCGCCACCAGACCGGCGATGTCGAGATCCTCGGGCCCACGCCCATCAAGTGCAGAGAGAGTGCCGCCGAGCACGTGATAGCGCCCGGAAAACGCCGCCGCGCGTTCCAACGCCCACAGGTCGGCGACATCCTCGACGACGCAAAGGATGGTATCGTTGCGCTTTGGGTCGCGACACACGGCACATGGATCGGCGGCGTCGAGATTGCCGCAGGTCGCGCAATTCCGGACCGACGCAGCGGCGTCCGACAGGGCGGCGGCCAGCGGCAGCATCAGGCTTTCGCGGCGCTTCAGCAGGAATAAAACCGCGCGCGTGGCCGAGCGCGGTCCAAGCCCGGGCAGCCGGGCGACAAGCTGGATCACGCGGTCGAGCGCGTCGTCACCCATGGCGCGCACCCCCACCCCGGCCCTCCTCCGTCAAGGGGGAGGGGGAAGGCTGGGCCACACCTTTTTCCCTCCCCCCTCGCGGGGGAGGGTCTGGGTGGGGGGGCAGCATCAGAACGGCAGGGTCATGCCGGGGGGCAGGTTGAGCCCGCCGGTCAGTTTGGACATCTCATCGGCCATGCGGGCTTCGACCTTGCTCTTGGCGGCGGAAAACGCGGCGACGATCAAATCCTCGACCACGGTCACATCATCGCCATTGAACAGGGATGGGTCGATCCGCACGCGCTTGGCTTCGCCCTTGCCGTTCAGCGTGACCGTCACCAGATCACCGCCGGACGTGCCGGTGACCTCTTCGTCCGCCAGACGGTTTTGCATTTCCTGCATGCGCAACTGCATTTCCTGCGCCTGCTTCATCATGTTGCCGAGGTTCTTCATCGCATCATCTCTTCATCGTCAATTTCATCATCTTCGATCGGCGCGACCATCGCGTCATCGGCATCGGGCGCCGCGGGTTCATGTTCGAGCACGGTTTCGACCGTGGCGCCCGGGAAAGTTTCCAGCGCCGCCTGGACCAGCGGGTGGCCGATGGCTACCCCACGGCGCTGTTCCGCCGCCTCGGCGCGTCGCGTGCCCAGCGTTGGTTCGCCGGGCTCGTTCGAAAGGCTGACCAGCCATTGCATCTCGGTCCAGTCGCTCAGCATCCGGCTGACCCGCATGGCGAGGTCGTCGGGTGCGCCGTCGGCCGCGCGCAGCGCGATATGGCCGGGCTCGAAGCGGACCAAGTGTACCTGATTGACCAGGCAGGCATGGAGCAGCATCTCGCGATGCGCCTCGAACAGGGCAACCACGGCCTCGAAGTCGCGCGGGCCAACAGCCTCGGCCCGCGGCGCGGTTTCTTGCGGGGGCTCGGGCTCGGCAATAGGCATGGGAGGTTCGGGCGCGGCCGCCACAGGCGCGGGTGTGGGTGGCGCGGCGGGCGCTGCTTGCGGCGCGGTGGTTCCGGCGGGCGCGCCATCTCGGACCTGGCGGATGACATCGGCCGGAGACGGCAGATCGGCGACATGGGTAAGGCGGATCAGCACCATCTCGGCGGCCTGCACCGCGGACGGTGCAACGCGCACCTCGCCCAACCCCTTGAGCAGCATCTGCCAGGCACGGCCAAGGGTGGGCACGGCGAGCGCCTCGGCCAGGGCCGTGCCACGCATCCTGTCGTTCTCCGACACGGCGGCGGCATCGGCCGCCTTGGGCGCCATCTTGAGCCGGGTCAGCCAGTGGGTGATTTCCAGCATGTCCTGCAGCACCACCGCGGGATCGGCGCCGGAAGCGTATAGGTCAGCGAAGATGTCGAGCGCGTCGGCGACCGCCCCCTTCATCACCGCCTCATACAAATCGTAGATGCGCGCCCCGTCGGCCAGCCCCAGCATGTCGCGTACGATGTCTTCCGTGACCTCGCCCGCCGCATGGGCGATCGCCTGGTCGAGCAGCGACAGCCCGTCACGCACAGAGCCGTCAGCGGCTCGCGCGATCAGCCCCAGCGCGCCATCGCCGATCGAGGCGCCTTCCTTGGCGGCGACCTGGGCAAAATGGGTGCTTAGCGCCTCGGCATCGACGCGGCGCAAATCGAAACGCTGACAGCGCGACAGCACGGTAACCGGCACCCGGCGGGTTTCCGTCGTGGCGAAGATGAACTTCACATGTTCGGGCGGTTCCTCCAGCGTCTTCAACAGCGCGTTGAATGCGTTGTTGGACAGCATGTGGACCTCATCGATGATGTAGATCTTGTAGCGCGCGTCGACCGGGCGGTAGCGCACCCCGTCGATCAGTTCGCGGATATCGTTGACCCCGGTGCGGCTGGCCGCGTCCATTTCAATCACATCGACATGGCGGTCGGCGGCGATCGCCTGGCAATGCTCGCACATGCCGCAGGGCGCCGCGGTGGGCCCGCCGTTTCCGTCCGGCCCGACACAGTTGAGCGCGCGCGCCATGATCCGCGCGGTCGATGTCTTGCCCACCCCGCGAACGCCGGTGAGGATGAAGGCGTGCGGCAGCCGATCGGCGGCGATGGCGTTGGTCAGCGTGCGCACCATTGCTTCCTGGCCGATCAGCTCGGCGAAGGTCGCCGGCCGGTACTTACGGGCCAGGACGCGATAAGGCTGGTCTGAGGGCTGGTCGTTCATGGCCCCAAATGTCGGAGAGGCGGACTTATACCAAGCCCCCAGGGTTTCGTTAGTGGGAGACTGGACAGGCAACCCGGGTGAATCTCGTTACGGCTGCTTCCTTCCGGACCTGACCGGGTTGGCGAGTTTCCCGTCCACCGCCAGCCTCCCGCGGCGACTATATCAGCTTTGTTGCCGCCCACCCAAGGCCCGCGACGCCCTGAGCGGGACAAATTTCGGGGCTTTGTCGGCGTGGTCCTCCGGGCACGATTAGACACCGCCACACCGGCCCCATACAATTTGACGCGGTTGCGTGGTCGGTATTGGGGAGAAAAACGTGAGTTCAGAAATAGATTGGGTAGCGCGGGCGCGAAAGCTGGCCCCAATGATCGCGGAGGCCGGCGACCGGATCGAGGAGGGGCGCCGCGTGCCTGCGGACATCATGTCGGCGATGCACGATGCCGAGCTGTTCCGCATGTGTCTGCCGCGCTCGATGGGTGGCGGAGAAGCGCCACCCCTGACCGTCATGCTGACACTGGAAACCATCGCCGCGGCCGACGCCAGCACCGCCTGGTGTCTGGGCCAGGGGCTGGGCTGTTCGCGCTCGTCGGGGTTTCTCGACTCCACTGTGGCCCGGGAAGTCTTCGGCCCACCCGATGCGATCCTGGCCTGGGGGCCCCCGAACGGGGCGGTGAAGGCGATCGCCACGGACGGCGGCTACCGGGTTACCGGCAACTGGAGGTTCGCCAGCGGCATCCTCAACGCCACCTGGGTTGGCCCCGCTTGCCCGATTTTAGATCCTGACGGCTCGCCGCGCCTGGATGAAGCAGGCAAACCGACGGTCAAAAACATGCTGCTGCCGATTTCCAGCGCCACCGTGACCGATGTCTGGCAGGTCATCGGGCTCAAGGGTACCGGCAGCAACAGCTTCGCCATCGACGACCTGTTCGTACCGGAATCCCACAGCCTGATCCGTGATCAGCCTATCGACCGGCGGGAACAAGGGCCGCTCTACCGCGTGCTGATGACGACGTTTTACGGCATGTCGTTTGCCGGCGTCGCGCTCGGTGTCGCGCGCACGGCGCTTGACGACTTCATTCGCCTGGCGGCCGAAAAAACCCCTTCCCACGCGGCCGGGGTGCTGCGGGACAACCAAGCGGTCCAGCACCAGGTAGCGCTGGCGGAAGCCGGTCTCGGCGCGGCGCGGT
>JAZFSB010000435.1:0-5092 GCA_036445935.1 Alphaproteobacteria bacterium
GGGGTGGCCGGGTGGGGGAGTGGGGCGGTGCCGACTATTCCGCGTAAGCGGAATCGTTATTTGCGACCCTACTTTTTCCGGCGCAGGTTGACCAGCGCGACGCCGGCGACGATCAGCGCCATCGCGGCCCAGACATAGAGGCTGTGCACCTCGTCGAAAATCACCATGCCGAAAATCACGCCGAACAGGACGGCCAGGAAATTGGCCTGGCTCATATAGGTCGGGCCGCTGATGCGGATCAGCTCGAAGATGGCGTAGAAGTTGAACGCGGCCAGCACGGCATGGGTCATCATCGCCAGCTCGCCGGTGCTGAACGGCGGCAACACGAAACGGAAATCGCCGAAGGTGATGGCCAACGGCAGGATCATCACGGCGGTGGCGTAAAGCGTGCCGCAGGCGATCGACAGCGAGTCGGTATCCGGCGGGCGGTTCTTTTCCGACAGCATGACGTAGCCCAGCCCATGCAGCAGCGGCGCGCCGAGCCCGATCAGAACCCAGACGGCGAGCGCCGGGTCGGGCAGGCCGTCTTTCGGCCCGACGATCACCAGCACGCCGGCCAGCCCCATCAGGATGCCAAAAATTCGCCGCCCTTCCGGCCGCTCGATCCGGAACGCCAAGCTGAAGCCGTGCGTGAAGATCGGCACGAACGCCATCAGCACCGCCATGATCCCGATCGGCAGCTTGCCCTGCACGGTGTAGAGAATGATGTTGGCGAAGGTGAAGCGCACCAGCGCCGCCTTGAAATAGAACGCCAGATGGACCCGCCGGGCGCGCGGCCAGGCGCCCCGCACCCGTCCGATGGCCAACAGCACCGTGCCGGCGATCAGCGCGAACCAGAACAGGTAGTTCATCGGCGCCACCCCGCCGGTGACGCCGGTCTTGATCAGCACGTAGAAAAGCCCCCACAGCAGGCCGATCAGCGCCAGCATGGCAATGGGCAGCAACCGGTTGGAAGGGGACGCCGAAGCGGGTGGGACCATCGGCGAGATATAGCTTATTTTCCGCTTATGCGGAACGCACCGGCCCGTTCTCGGGTTAAGGCGGCACCGGATAAAAAGCTATCCCCCGTTCAGCGGCCGGTGCGGGGTTCCCTTCAGCGCGTCCTTCATGAATCCGCGCCACAGCCGGGCTGGCAGGCCGCCGCCGGTGACGCGTTTCATCGGCGAGGAATCGTCATTGCCAACCCAGACGCCGGTGACAAGCTCGGCGGTGAAGCCGATGAACCAGGCGTCGCGGGATTCCTGGCTGGTGCCGGTCTTGCCCGCCGCCGGACGTCCGATGCGCGCCGCCCGCCCGGTGCCGCGCGCGATCACGCCGGTGAGCATGGTTTGCAGCGGCCCCAGCGCGCCCGGGTCAATGACGCGGCCCGCGCCGGCGCCCGCGCGCCGGTAGAGCACGCTGCCTGTGCCATCGCGAATTTCGGCGATGCCATAGGGCCAGGCGGCATAGCCCCGGTTGGCGAGCGCAGCGTATGCTCCGGTAAGCTCCAGCAGGGTCACCTCGCTGGCGCCGAGCGCCAGGCTGGGATGGGTCTTGAGGGGCGCGGTAATGCCCAGCCGCTGAGCCACCGCGACGACCTTGCCGCGCCCGATTTTTTCAGTAATACGCACGGCGGTCGTGTTGATCGAGCCGGCCAGCGCGTCGGCCAGCGTTACCCGGCCCCGGTACCGTCCGGTATAGTTGCGCGGCCGCCAGCCACGGATCGAAAGCGGCGCGTCCAGCACGGTATCGGCGGGGGTCATGCCGGCTTCCAGCGCCGCCAGATAGACGAACAGCTTGAACGCGGAGCCGGGCTGGCGCAGCGCCTGCGTCGCGCGGTTGAACTGGCTTTTGCGCCAGTCGCGCCCGCCCACCATGGCACGCACCGCGCCGCCCGGCGCCATCGCCACCAGGGCGGCCTGGCCCACGCGCCGTCGCGCGCCCTCACCCTTGAGCCCCGCGGCAATGCGCTTCTCGGCGATGCGCTGCAGGCGGGGTGACAGCGTCGTGCGGATCACCAGATCGCGCCCGGTCGGGCCGATATAGCCCGCCGCCCGGTCAAGCAGCCAGTCGGCGAAATAGCGCGCGCCGTTTCCCCGCCCCTTGGACACCACGGCAAGCCGTTCACGCTTCGCGGCCCGCGCCTGAGCATCGGTCAGAAAGCCGGCGGCGACCATATTGGCGATCACCAGATCGGCGCGCGCCGCCGCCTTCGCCGGGTTGGCCAGCGGCGAATAGCGCGACGGCGCCTTCAGCAGCCCGGCCAGCAGGGCGGCCTGGCGCAGTCCGAGCCGTTCGGCGGCGCGTCCGAAATAGCGCCGGGCGGCGGCGCGCAACCCCCAGGCGCCGGCGCCGAAATAGACCCGGTTGATATAGATGGTGAAAAGCTGGCGCTTGTCGAAGCGCGCTTCCAGCCAGAAGGCGAGCAGTATTTCCCGCACCTTGCGCCGGATCGAACGTTCCGGAGTGAGGAACAGGTTCTTGGCGATCTGCTGGGTCAGCGTGCTGCCGCCCTGGCGCACGGCGCCGGCGCGCAAATTGGCGAAGGCGGCGCGCAATATACCGATCGCGTCCATGCCGGGATGGTCGAAAAAGCGCCGGTCCTCGGTCGCAATCACCGCCTGCACCAGATAAGGCGGGATCTGGTTGAACCGGACCATGCCGCCATGCAGGTCGCCATAGGTCGCCAGCACCGAGCCGTCATCGGCCAGCAGCGTGACGCTCGGCCGTCGGGTGGGGGTTGCCAGCTTTTCCGGATCGGGCAGGTCCCAGCCATACCAGACGACCAGCCCGCCCAGCGCAACGGCGCCCCAGATGGCCAGGATCAAGCTGGCGCGCAGCCATCGCAGCCAGCGCGGCCGGCGTGGCGGCGTCGGGCCTTTCCTGTCGGCGGCCCGCTTTTTGTCGCTGTTTCGCGCCATGTCCCTAATTTGGTCCCCCCGGTGATTCGACGCGAAGTGGAAAACCCCTATCATGACATTATGGCTTTATTCCGACACCGCAACGAACCCCCACCCGCCGCTGACGCCGTCGTGCGCCCGGCGGGGGCCGGCGATGCGGCGGCGGTGGTGCGTCTCAGCCACGCGCTCAGCCTGGAAGATGGCGGGCGCGCCTCGCAACTGACCGAAGACGCGTTCCGACGCGATGGGTTCGGGGAAAACCCCGCCTTCCGCGCGCTGGTCGCGATATCCGACGATCGGGTGGTCGGCTATGCGCTCTATTTTCCCGGCTACGATACCGACCGCGCCAGCCGGGGCGTCTATCTCGCCGATCTCTATGTCGCGCCCGACTATCGCCGTGCCGGCGCTGGCCGCGCGCTGATCAAGGGAGTCGCGCGCGCCTGCCGCGACGCCGGCGGAAGCTGGATGTTCTGGTCGGTGCTGAAGCGCAACAAGGGGGCCCGCAAATTCTACCGCCGCCTCGCCCCCGAACTCCGCGACGTCGTCCTCTGCGCCGCCATCGCCGACACCTTCCAGCGGCTCGCGGAGTAGGCCGGGCCGACACACCCTCCGCCGCCATGGTCGGCGAAGGCCCATGACGAATTTGGTTAGGGATGTTCGTATCCCGGTGCTGCACTGGACCCCGGCTCGGGGGCCGGGGTGACAGTGTGGCGCGGCTTACGTATCCAGGTTTACGACCTTGAGCGCGTTGTTCTGGATGAATTCGCGGCGGGGTTCGACGACGTCGCCCATCAGGGTCGAGAAGACTTCCTCGGCATCGTCGCGGTGGTCGATCCTGACCTGCAGCAACGAGCGCGCCTCGGGGTCCAGCGTGGTTTCCCATAGCTGACCGGGGTTCATTTCGCCCAAGCCCTTGTAGCGGTTGACGGTGATGCCCTTGCGGCCGTTCTCCATCACCGCGTCGACCAGCCCAAGCGGGCCGTGGATGCTGATTTCCCGGTCCTTGACCTTGAGCGTCGCGGGGTGGGCGTAGATGCGTTGCAGGTCAGCCACCATCTCGTCCAGTCGGCGGGCTTCGGCGCTTTTCACCAGCGCGCCGTCGATGGCGTGCCGTTCGGTGACGCCGCGCAGCGTGCGGCTGAAGGCGAAGCCGCCGCCCTCGACCAGCTCGGCGCGCCAGCCGCGTTCGCTTGCCGGCGACAGCCCGTCGAACCGGCGGGCCAGCGCCTCGGCGACCTGCTGCTCGGATTCGGCGGCTTCCAGCAGGTCGGGATTGAACGCGCCGAGGATCGCGGTCTGTTCGGCGACCATCGGGTTGGAGAGCTTTTGCAGGATCGGCGTCATCAGCCGTTTGGCGATGAGCGCCTGGTCGACCACCTCGCGCAGTTCCGCACCGCCAATCTCGGCGCCGTCCTGGATGGTGAGCACGCAGTCCCGCAGCCCCGAATCGATCAGGTAGCTCTCCATCCGGCTGTCGTCCTTCAGGTAGATTTCCTCAGACCCGCGCTTGGCGCGGTAAAGCGGCGGCTGGGCGATGTAGAGATAGCCGCGCTCGATCACCTCCACCATCTGGCGGAAGAAGAAGGTCAACAGCAGGGTCCGGATATGGCTGCCATCGACATCGGCGTCGGTCATGATGATGATTTTGTGGTAGCGGATCTTGTCGATGTTGAAGTCTTCTCGCCCGATCCCGGTGCCAAGCGCCGCGATCAGCGTTCCGATCTCGGCCGATGACAGCATCTTGTCGAATCGCGCGCGCTCGACATTCAGAATTTTACCGCGCAGAGGCAGAATCGCCTGGTTCTTGCGGTTGCGGCCCTGCTTGGCCGACCCGCCGGCGGAATCGCCCTCGACGATGAACAGTTCGCTCTGGGCCGGATCGCGTTCCTGGCAATCGGCCAGCTTGCCGGGCAGCGTCGAGATGTCGAGCGCGCCCTTGCGCCGGGTGAGATCGCGCGCCTTGCGCGCCGCTTCGCGCGCCGCCGCCGCCTCGACGACTTTGGAAACCACGCGCCTGGCCTCGTTCGGGTGTTCCTCGAACCACTGGGCGAGCTTGTCGCCAACGATGCTTTCGACGACTGGGCGGACCTCGGACGACACCAGCTTTTCCTTGGTCTGGGACGAGAATTTGGGGTCCGGCACCTTGACCGACAGCACGCAGGTCAGCCCTTCGCGCATGTCGTCGCCGGTGAGTTGCACTTTTTCGCGCTTGG
>JAZFSB010000436.1:0-2057 GCA_036445935.1 Alphaproteobacteria bacterium
TTGGCGGTTACCTGGCCGGCCGGTTTCCCTTCAAGATGGTCTATATCGGCATGTATGCGGTGATGGTGCCGGTGGCGCTGGCCTCGGCCTGGGCGGTGGACGGACCGCTTATCGTGCTTGGCGCGGCCCTGATGCTGTTGATGACGGCCTCGCTGCCGGCCGAGAACTGTCTGGTGGCGGGGTTCTGTCCGGCCGATTGGCACGCGCGCGCCTACGGGGCCAAGTTCGTGCTGGCGCTCGGTATCAGCTCGATCGCGGTGCCCACGGTCGGGCTGGTCTATGACCGGACCGGCGGGTTCCTGTGGTTCTATCTGGGGCTCGGGATGCTGGCGCTGATCGTCGTTGCATTCGCGACCTTCCTGCCAGCGCTGCGGGCAGGCGCGATTCAGCATGAACGGAAATCGCGCTAGCCGGATGATGCCAGGGCGGCTTGGGTGTCGTCGCTAAATCCCACCATCCGGCGGTCGCCGAGATCGAATACCGGACGCTTGATCAGCGTAGGGTTGGCGGCGATCAGGACCGCCGCGCTGTCACCTGTCGCGTGTTCACGCTCGGTTTCGGGCAGGTTGCGCCAGGTGGTGCCGCGCCGGTTGATCAGCACGTCGTCGCCCAGCTCCGCTATCCAGTCGGCGACCGTTTCCGGTTCCAGACCGTCGGCGCGGAAATCGTGAAACCGGTGGGCGATGCCCGCATTGTCGAGCCACTTGCGCGCCTTGCGGCAGGTGTCGCAGTTCTTGATGCCGTAAAGAATAACCATGGGTTCTCTATTCTCTACCTAACCGCGTCGCCGACATCGGCATCGAGCCGCGCATGGCCGGCCTTCATCAGCTTGCCGAGATAGTGATCGGCGAAGGTGAGGGGTGGGTAGGCGGGACCGGCGTCGCCTTCGCAGCCGGGAATGCATTCGATGTGGGCGTCGTGGTCGGGCATGTGGAAAAACACCAGCGAGATGCGATCGGATTTGGCGGCTTCCGCCGGCGGGTTGCCAACCCGGTGCAGGGTCGAAACCCAGCGGTCGTTGGTCCAGCGCGCCAGCGCATCGCCGACATTGCAGACAAATCCGCCGGGCGGCGGGCTGACTTCGATCCAGTCGCCGGCCCGGGTGCGGACCTGCAGGCCGCCCGGCACGTCGTCGCCGCGCACGAAGGTGATGGTGCCGTAATCGGTATGCTCGCCGGCGCGCAGCTGGTCGGGTTTCGGCGCGTCGCTCTGGGCCGGGTAGCGGATCAGCCGGATCACACTCGACGGGTGGCGGAATCCCCGTTCGAAATAAGCGGGATCTACATCCAGCGCGGCGGCGACCGCCCGCATGATGCCCCCGCCCAGCGCCAGCATGGCGGCGTAATAGTCCATCATTGTATCGCGGAAGCCGTCGGGGCGCGCTGGCCACAGGTTGGGCGCCAGCATACCGGCATGGGGCCCATCCGCCCGCCATTCCGGGCCTGACGTTTCATCTGGTCCGATGGCGTAGGCTTCCTGCAGATCAGGCGGCGCCTCCTTGCCCAGCGTGTAGGACAGCGAGCGGTCTTGGAGCTTGAAATAGCCACGGCTGATTTTTTGTGGCGGGCGCTCGACAGCGAGCTTTTCAGTTGTCGACAGGGCGAAGAAATCGATCGCGGCCTGGCGCGTGCGGTTGATCAATTCCTGATCTACCCCGTGCCCGACGACGGTGAAAAAACCGATCTCACGGCAGGCCTGGTCGATTTCCCTGGCTGCTTCCGCGCAAGCGGTTGAATCGCCACCGAAAAACGGCGAGAGATCAATTACCGGAATGTTCGGGGTGGCCATGAGGGAGTTCCTTCTCGCCGGGGTGACTGTGTTGGTTTTGATGAATGTTACCGCTGTTCGCGATCCCTCGACAAGCGCCGTTAAATTTGTATGGGGTATTATGATACCGTATTTTAAATCATTGCGGTAAAACAGCAATTCCAGTTGACAGTGCGCAACAGCACCGCTACAACGCCGCCTTCACGCGCCGGGCCGGATCGTCCGCCCCGCCATCGACTATACGGATTTTGGCCATGAAGACCTATTCCGCCAAGCCGAGCGAAGTTGAG
>JAZFSB010000437.1:0-2555 GCA_036445935.1 Alphaproteobacteria bacterium
CGCAACGCCCGATCGGGATGGTTCATATGACGGCAAACGATACGCCAACACGGCGGATTGCGACCTTTCTCGCGGGACTCGAATCCAACGCGATACCGGAACCCGTCCGGCGCGCGGCGCTTCAGCAGACGCTGGAAATCATCACCGGGCTGTTCGCGGGGCTGGATGTCGCCGAAATGGCGGCGCTGCTGGATCATTTCAGCCATGCGGAACCTGCCGAGGCGCTGATCCCCGCGACCGGGTTTCGCCGCGAACGGAGCGCCGCGGCCGGGGCGGCGGCGGCGCTGTCGCATGCCGCCGAAAGCGATCCCATTCACGCCGGCACCGCGATCTGCGCGGCGGCCGTGAGCGTGCCGGTAGCGTTGGTTCTCGCGCAAAACTCCGCCGTGTCGGGCGCTCGTTTCATCGCCGCTGTCGCTGGCGGGTGTGAGGCGGCGATCCGCGTCGGCACGGCGATCCGCGCCGCATCGCTCTTGCCGCGCGGCTGGTGGCCGACGGCGGTGTGCGGCGGCATCGGAGCGGCGGCAACGACCTCCATCGCGCTGGGCATGAATGCGCGCCAAACCGCCGACGCCATCGGGCTGGCCGCCGTGCAGGCAGGCGGGCTGGGCGCCGGTGGACCGGCGGCACCAGCCGCGCGCAACCTGCTCTGCGCCCAGACCGTACGTCACGGGGTCGAAGCGGCGCTTCTCGCCCAGGCCGGGATCAGCGGCCCGCCGGAACCGCTGGCCGGCGAGCGCGGTTATCTCTCAACCTTTTGCGAAACGCCGGATGCGGGCGCACTAACCGACGCCCTGGGGTCGCGCTGGGCGGTTGCCGATATCAGCCTCAAGGCCTGGCCCTGCGCTTTGCAGGCACAGACCGCGCTGGATGCGCTGGCGACGATCGCGCGCGACAATGACATCGATCCGGATGAGATACGCGCCATCGGCATTGCCCTGCCCGGCCCGATGGCCCGCATCGTCGACCGGCCCGGCCCGCCGGCATCGCAATTCGCTGCCTGCGCCAGCGTCCAGTTCCTGGCGGCTGCCCTGCTGATCGACGGCGATGTCACCGGCGCGCGGCTGGGCCAGGGGCGCGATGATCGGTCAGTGCTGGCGTTGGCCGACCGCGTGCGGGTGCACACCGACGCGGCGCTCGACGCGCGCCTGCCCGAAGCCTGGCCGGCACGGGTCACAATATCGACGGCAACCGGCGATCACACCGCCCAGTCCGATATTCCGCCGGGCCACCCCGACCGGCCGCTCAGTTTCGAGGACTCCGCCGACCGATTCCGCCGCGCCGCCGCGCCGCATTTGCCGCCCGACCGCATCACCCGAATTGTCGAGACGGTCGAAAACCTGGCGGACCTGCCCGATTGCGGCGTACTCAGCGACTGGCTCCGGCCGGGCTAAAGCGGCTTCGCGTCAACCAGCACGAAGGCGATGCGGCACGGCTGATCGCCGTGATTGACCCAGGCATGGTTGGTGCCGCGCTGCACGATGATGTCGCCCTGCGTCAGATGCACTTCTGTATCGTCCAGCAGCATGTCGATTTCACCCGACATGACGATGGCGTAATCGACGCTGCGGGTTCGGTGCATCGAGGCATGGCGCAGCGGCGGCGCGTCGTCCCCATCGGGGCTGAGACCCATCTCGGCCTTCATCTCCGCATTCGAGAACGCGCCCCCGGTTTCTGATTCAGGCGCGATTTCGACGATGCGGAAAATCGAACCGCCATCCGGCGGGGCTACCCCTGATTGCCGCGCGCCCTTGTCCTCATCGCCGGAATTGTCCGCCGGTGTCCCGTCCTCGAGCCACATCAGGGTCGAGACCATCCCGCTCGTCTTGCGCACCCGCGCGTTGGTGGCTGGCCCGTCGATGGTGACGACAGCAACCCCGTTTTCATCATGCCCGGTAACAACGCGGCGAATGGTGCTCATTAAATTTCTTCCTTTGGTAAAAGTGGCTCCCAATCTGGTTTGATTTGCAGGTCGAAGGTCTTCAGCAGCGCCGCGGTGCCCGCGTAATTGGCCATCAGCGTGACGAAATCGACCAGCCCACGCTTGCCGAAATGGCTGACCGCGCGGGCGAATGTTTCCCGCTCGACACGCGGCCCACCGAAGATTTCGCGCCCCAACTGGATGACCAACGCATCCGTGTCATCCAGCCCATCGAGCGGTTTGCGGTGCTTGATGATGTCGATGATCTCGGGCGACACCCCCTGCTCCAGCGCCTCGGGCTCATGCGCCGACCATTCGAACTGGCTGTCATGTTCGCGCGCCGTGATAAGCACCGCGATTTCGCGCAGGCGTGGATCGATCCCGGCCTCGCGCCTTATATAGCGGTTGATCGACTGGGTATGTTCGGCGACACGCGGGCTGTGCAGCCGGATGCCGCCGGGCCCCCACAGCCCGACATAGCTGGTGCCGTCGGGATCGGCGAAATAGTCATAGATGTCGCGCCCCACCGGATCGAGCCCCTCGCGGTCCGGTAAAGGCAGGCGGTAACCCGATTGCGGGTCGATATCTTCAGGTAATTTTCGTTCGGTCATCTGGTCTCCCCCCACATGCTGCT
>JAZFSB010000438.1:0-9994 GCA_036445935.1 Alphaproteobacteria bacterium
AGCCCAAGCCCTGACCCTGATCGTCAAGGATGATGACGGCGGCATCGAGACGCGCGATATCCTGCCCGTGCGCTTCGCCCTGCTGGAAAGCTATCACTAACCGATCGGCACCTTGCGCGCGCGTTCCTTGGCGGGGCCGGATTTCGGCACGCGAATGGCCAGAACGCCGTCCTTGAAATCGGCCGAAACATCGTCGGCCTTGGCGTCCGGCGGCAGGCGGAAGGAGCGCTGGAAGGCACCCCAGGCGCGCTCGGAAAAGAAAAAGGTCTTGCCCTTTTCCTCTCGCTCGAAACGCTTTTCGCCCTTCACCGTCAGCGTGCCGTCACTGACCGTAATGTCGATATCACCCACCTTAACGCCCGGAAGCTCGACATTGATTTCATAGTTTTCGCCGGTCGCGGCGGCATCCGCGCTGGGGGCGAAGAAATCGGCGATGCGTTCGCCGGCCGTACGCAGCGGCTCCATCAGACCAGGCCACCAGTTGCCGGCGGCTGTGTGCGTTTTCTCAACCATGTGCGTTCCCTCCCAAGAGAGTGTCACCTCATGGCCTATATCTGGGGTACGGTCCTGCCTGCGTGAAGCACCGGCGCCTGCGACGCGCTGTCGCACCGGGTGGACGGCGCTGTGGTCAGGTTTCCCGAAGCGTAGCGGAATGATCGGGTGGGGCTTCCAGTCGCCAGCCATTGCGAGCATGACGCCACAACCGGTAAGCACCGAATAGAACGATCACCAGCCCCAGCCCCGGCCGTACCACGCCGCCCATCATGAACAGTGGGAGCGCCAGGCTGAACGACATCACCGCCGGGTAGACCAGGGTCCATTTTTGCGTCCCGCGCAGCTTCTGATACCACGGGAAGAAAATCGAGAACGCGGCCAGGATCAAAAAGAACAGCGACCATGGGCGGGTCAGGAACAGGGTGAGATCATCGCTGCTCGACAGCGCCCGGTTGAGGTTCAGCTCGGCGATATGGCCGAGCACGACGCCCAGGATCATCGGCGCGAGCGGGAACCCCATACCCTTCATCACCAGACCAAGCACGCCGAAAATCAACAGCGTCCACATGTCGAAGATGATGTTGTTCAAGGCGAAGATGCCGATGCCGCAATAGGCCAGGATCACCGCCGCCAGGACGTACATCTTCAGCCGCGTTACCAGCACAAAGGCGCGCAGGCACACCGCCTGGACCGCGACCATGATGAAATTGGCGACGAAAAAGGCAATAAAAATGCCGTAGGCGAGTTCCGGGTTCTCGGTAATGAAGGTCGGGCTGGGTATCACGTCGTGGATCAGCAGGGCGCCCAGCATGATTGCGGTGACGATGTCGCCCGGGATGCCGAGCGCCATCATGGTGATCAGCGCCCCGCCGGCGGTGGCGTTGTTCGCCGATTCGGGCGCGATGATGCCGTCGGGAATGCCGGTGCCGAATTCCTGTGGCGTCCGGGACGCCTTCTTGGCCTGGTCGTAGGCGAGGATATTGGAGATTGATCCCCCGGCGGCGGGAAGAACGCCGGTGAACACGCCGATCAGCGAGGAGCGGAGCAGGTTGCCCCACCGGCTGAGCACGGCGCGGATCGCCTGCCGGTGTTCGATGCGGACCGCCGCGGCCCCCGGCGGCATCAGCGGCTGGCGGGCTTTTACCGGGTCCTGGACGTCGCTCAGCAGTTGCGAGAACGCGAACAGCCCGACCAGCACCGGCAGGAAGGAGAATCCCTGTTCCAGCGCCTCGCTGCCGAAGCTGAAGCGCTCCACGCCGTTGATTTCGTCGGAACCGACGGTCGCCACCAGCAGTCCGAGCGCACCGGCGATCAGCCCCTTGATCAGATTGTCGCCCGACAGGCTGGCAGTGATGGTCAGCGCGAACATGACCAGCGCGAAGAAATCCCACGGGCCGAACTCCAGACCGATGCGCGCCAGCTGGGGCGCCAGCGACACCAGCAGGATGGCGCTGATGACGCCTCCGAAGAAGGACGACCAGACGCCAATACCGAGTGCCAACCCCGGTCGCCCCTTGCGGGCCATGGGGAACCCGTCAAATGTGGTGGCGACGGATGATGGCGTGCCCGGAATGCCGGTGAGGATACCCGCCATCAGCCCGCCCGACAGCCCGCCGACAAAGACGCCCAGCATGGTGGCGAGCCCCTGGATCGGCGTCATGCCGAAGGTGAAGGGCAGGGTCAGCACGATCGCCATTGTGATGGTGAAGCCGGGGATCGCACCGGCGATGAGCCCGGCGGCGACGCCCAAAATCATCAGCAGAATGGTCGGGATGGTGAACAGCGCGTCGGCGGCGCCAAGAATATTTTCAAAAATCATGACGCCGGCCGCCTACCAGATTCGTAGGATCTCACCCTCGGGCAGGATCACGCGCAGCCCGAAGGTGAAGATTGCCCACATGGCGCCGATGGTGAATACGGCGATCATGCCATGGAAGGCGAGTTGCCGCGGCCGCCAGCCGCCGAGAATATTGAGCAGCAGAAAGACGAAAGCGACACCGCCGATCAGCATGCCGAGATAGGGCAGCGTGAACAGAAATATCCCGTACATGAAAAAACACGACAGGGCGTTGCGATAGGTCGAAAACCAGCCCGACAGACCGCCGCCCCTCGTCTCCGCGGGCGCCCCGGCAACACCCCGTAAGGCATTCAAAAGATAAACCAGGCACAACGCCCCAAGCGCCACCAGGATCGCGCGTGGCCATACATCCGAGCCCACGGTGCCATAACCGGTCTTGCGGATGGTATAGGTCGCCGAGAAGAAGACGCCGGTGAGGGCGAGCAGCAAAACAGCGGCAATGGTGTCGCGATTCAAACGCGCCATATCTGGTCCGTCAATTTAACCTGATAAGGGTCAGGGCGGCCCGGAATATCCGAGCCGCCCATTCCCCGCGCGGGCTCAGCCGCCCTTATACATGCCGATCTTGGTGGCGATCGCCTTCCAATTCTTGAAGGTGCTCTTCCAATAGGCGGTCGATTGCGTGGGGCCCATGAAGTTCACATCGGTCCCTTTCTTGCGGAAGGTTTCGACCAACGCCGGATTATTGGCCGCCTTTTCGAACGCCTTGGCCCAGAAGTCGATCTTGGCCTTGGGGGTTCCCTTGGGCAACGAAACGCCGCGATCGACGCCGAAGATCAGGTTATAGCCCTGTTCGCGCAGCGTCGGCACGTTGGGGATGCTTGAATTGCGCTTGGACGTGGTAATGCCGAGCGCCTTGAGCTGACCCGTCTGGATGTACTTGCCGCCGGAAACGACGTTGAGTTCGCCCATCTCGATATGTTTGCCGAGCAAGGCGGTCATGCGCTGACGCGTGCCATCATAGGAGACATGCTTGAGCTTGATGCCGGTCGCATCTTCCAACAGCAGCCAGACGAAATGACTGGTCGAGCCGAGTGTGCCACCGGTCAGGATGGTGCCGGGGGCCTTCTTTGCCGCCTTCACCAGATCGGCGATATTGTTGTAAGGCACACCCGCATGGGCGCCATAAAGGCTTGGCGTCCGGGTCATCATGGCAACGGGTTCGAAGGCGTCCCAAGTGAACTTGACACGGCCGTTCAGATAGCTGCTGAGAGCGCTCTGATGGATGGCGAACAAGGTGCAGCCGTCAGGCTTGGCCTTGCGCGCCACCTTGGCGCCCTTGTTGCCGCCCTGGCCCGAAATATTGACCATCTGAAGCTGCGGCTTGATGCCGGTCTTGTTGACGGCCTCGATGATGATGCGAAAAATCACGCCAGTGCCGCCGCCCGCGCCCCACGGCACGATCAGCTTCGCGGTGCGGCAGGGGAATTCAGCCGCATTGGCCGGCACGGAGGCAACCGCGACCAGCGCGGCGACACTTGCCAAAGTTAAAACCCTTAAGGTTTTCATTTCCTAGTCTCCCTTGATTTCGATCGTTTATTTAAATCAGCGATCAACCATACCATCTCGATTGAGACGATCAATCCAACATCGCGATCCTGCGGCGTTCAAATTAACACGAACGCGTTACCACGTGATGCATCAGGGGCGCGGCATGACGGTGGCGCACTTGGAACAGGTGCGGAATGCCTCGGAATCGAAAAAGTTCGCGTAGGCCTTGGAAACCGGATCGACCGCATAGTCGCTCACCACGAAGGTCTCTTCATGCAGGAAATTATCGCAGGATGGGCAGAACCACTGAAACCGGTCGATTTCGCCCGGGCGGCGCTTGCGCTCAATCACCAGCACGAACGCGTCGGGCGGAAAGCGCGGCGAATGGGGGATGCCGGCGGCGGTGTAGATGCTCGATCCCTCCGCCAGGATCGCGATCTCCTCCTTGCCCTCGGGGGTCCGGAAATGCAGCTTCATCTCACCCTTGATCATGTACATGACCTCGTCGGCGGGATCGATGTGGAACTCGCTGCGGTATTCGCGCCCGCGCGCGACGAAGGCAAGAGATTCAGGCTCCTGCCACAGCACTCGAACCCGCTCGCCGCTGGCCGCGAGCTCGTTTGCGATGGCGTTGAGATCGGCGATTGGCATTGGCAGCATGGGACGGCTCCTCATTTCCTGAAGCTGTAGCTTAAATGATCTATTCGAAAGGGCGAAACAGATCGGCGATCCAGGCTTTTACATCACAAGCCCCCGCGCGATATTCGATCGCGCCCAAATCGACCGATTTATCCCCTCGGGGCCGGCCGCAAAAATCGTCCTTCACCCCTGGCTGGGGGTCCCCCTTGGCGATGAAGTCATTGCCCGAGACCAGCCCGAAATCAGCAACTTCCGGCGCGGCAAACCAGTCGCGGAAGGCCGACGACCCGCGCCCGACAACGCTCTGGCCGAGCCAGGACGCGATCCCCCGGATGGCATCTTGCGCCCAGCCGATATCGGACGCGTCAAACAGGTTCGGATACTTGACATGATAGTCGGAAATTCGATGGATCAACCGCGACGCACCGCCGGGAATATAGGTGCCGACCCCCAACCCGGTGGTGAGATTGCTTCCGGCGATTGTCCGCGCCCCGCCGCGTTCGGTGACCGTGCCGGAAACGATATTATTGCGAATGGTGGAAATCCCGACCGGGAAGCGCGCCATGATCCCATAGGAATCGAACAGCGTGTTGTTGCTGATCCTGGAGTTGGACGATCGATTGAGATAAATCCCCGGCGCGTTCGGACAATTGATGATGATGTTGTTGCGTATCACCCCGCCGTCATGCTCGGTATTGTCCGCCGCCCTCAATTTACGCGGACTGCCGCCGCCGCCGAACGAAAGCCCGACACGGCGGCCACCGGAATGCCGCCATTCGCAGACGACGAGATTTCGTTCCATCACCCCATCCCGGCTCCCGCCCTTGAGGAACGCGCCATAGCTGATGCCATTGCCACCCGCCTTGGCGAAATCGGCGAAAAAGTTCTCGCGAAGGATCCAGCCGATCCCGCCCAAAACATCGATCGGCGTTACCGGCTGGGTGGTTTTCCGGGGCGCATCATTCAGGAAGATATTGCGCTCTATCACAACATGGTCGGCCGCCCGGCCGCGCTCTGGATTTCCCTTGATCGCGGCGTGAAAATCGAGAAACCGGTTGCCCCTGAGGACGGTGCGATGGCCGCCGCCTACGATATGAAACGCGTGATGGGTTTGGGCGGTTCCTTTAAAGGTCAGCTTTTCGAAGACCCAGTAAGCGGCCCTGAGTTTGAACAGTTCGACGGCAGAAGTGATAAGCCGCGTCCGGGCCGGAACGAGGGCGGTCACGGTAATTGGATTGCCCGGCGCGCCACCGTTTCGGATCACCTGCTTTGCCAGCCGGTACTCTCCCGGCATGACGACGATGCGATCGCCCGGTATGGCCGACGCGATGGCCGCCCGCAGCGCCGCCGCATCGGCAACCACGACTTCCTTCGCCGACAAGGCGCTGGAAATCGTGAGAGCCAGGAAGATCAGGGCCGCGCCCCGTCCCGTCGAATTCGTGGATCCCGAGGTCAAATTCACGGGATCATGGTTTCTTTTCCCGCGAGCCCGCGGCGCAGGAAATCGATATGGAGGCGCAATGTATAGGCGCTGGCGGCGAAGCCGGGCGGGACGGAGACCGCCTCGACGGAACTTTCGATGCGGTCGATTTCGCGGCCCGCCTCGGCGGGCGTGATGGTACCCGCGCGTAACGCATCATCGATCGCCTGAAGCTGCTTGTACCAGCGGTTGACCCGGGCCCGCATGCGCCAGCTATAGACCGGCGGCAACAGCTTGAATAACGGGTAGAGCAGGGTGATCAGCGGCAGCAACATGATCTTCAGCCGGTCCGCGAGGTTGGACGCCCAGAAGGGCAGGAAACGCTGCAGCAAGGGCGGGCCGTTGTCATGGAACCTGCGCGCCGCGCCAGCCAGCGGATAGGTCACGTAATCGGGTGCGGGGAACGCGCCGGGCGCTTCGATCAGCCCGCCGCCTCGATGCACGTCTCGCAGCGTCAGCAAAAACAGATCGATCAGCGCCGGATGCAGCTTTGGCGAGACCACGATGGTTGCGGCCGGCGCCAGCAACACCAGGTCATGGGCTGGCAGGTCGGCCGCCAGATCGACCGTCCCGCGCGGCAGGATGATCTTGGACAGAAAGCGGTTGCGCCGGACATAGGCATCGGCGCGATCGAAACTCATCGGCGTGATGCCGGGCCGGGCAAGCAGCCCGCGCACCGTGGCGGACGTCACCGAGGTGATGAATATGGCGACGTCGGCAAGACCATCCGCCAACGCCCGCGCCGCCTGCGCACCGCCGATTTCGAGCAAGGTCGCGGTCTCGCCGGTAACCCCGTTTTCGGTCAGCAGGCGCAGCGCCACCTTCCGCGTGCCGCTGCCGGGCGCGCCTATGGCGATACGCTTCCCGGCAAGCCCGGACAGCAGCTTCGGCGGCTGGCCGCGCACGAAGACCCATAACGGTTCTAGATAGACGCTGCCCAGCGCCGCCAACCCATGCCCGTCATTGGCGTCGCCGATGCCGCCTTGCAGGAACGCCACCGCGACCCCGGAATTCGGATCGCGCAGCAGGGCCAGGTTCTCGGTCGATCCGGCGGTGTTTTTCAGCTCGAGCGTGATGCCCTCGCGCGCGAAACGCTCTGCATAATCGCCGCCGAAAGCATGATAAGCCCCCTCGGGCGCGCCGGTTGCCATGACGACGCGGTCGGGCGGCGCGGGACCGACAAAATGATAGGCCAGCGCGAACCCGGCGATAACCACGATCAACGCCGGCGCGACGATTGCGATCTGGCCCCACAGGCCGCGCCATCTTTCCGTCGTAACCGTCCCCTCCGCCATGGTTCCGTGTCCCCGTCGGTTAACTCAGATCAGTGCCTTCGCCGGTCCAGTCCGGCACGTCGCCCGTTGCCTTGAGCTTGCGGCCGTCCTTGACCAGCTCGCGCACGGCACCGATCAGCGGCCCGCCCAGATTGGCTTCGTCCGCCAGCTTCTGGACAATCTGCATGTCCTTGAGCGCCCAGGTGAAGGACATGGTGCCCCACTGCTCCAGGGCGGCGCTCTTGCCGGTTGAAATCAGCATCGCCTGGCGTAGCGTCTGCAGATCGATGCCATGCGCCTCGCATAGCCGGCCGGCTTCGATCAGCATCAGCCCATTGACCCAATGCACCAGATTATTGACTGCCTTGGCCATCTGGCCATGGCCGAGCGGGCCGATATGGTGGATGTCGGAGCAGAAGCAGGAATAGACCGGCTTGGCGCGGGCGACCACCTCGTCGCTGCCGCCGACCACGGCCAGCAGGGTGCCCTCGTCCGCCGCGCGCCGCCCGCGGCAGGTCGGCGCGTCATAGACATCGATGCCCTTTTCCGCCGCCTTTTCCGCTACCAGCCGTACGGTGTCTGGCGCCGCGGTTGAGGAAATCGCGATGATCGAGCCACTTTCCAGGGTTTCCAGCAAGCCGTTCTCGCCCAGCGTGGCGGCGATGGTTTCGTCGTCGAACCCAACCGCGATGATGACGAAACGCGAAACCCTGCCAATCTCGGCGGCGCTGGCAACGCCGTCCGCGCCCAACGCCTCGGCCTTCTTGACCTGTTCGGGGGCGATATCGGTGACGGTGACGGGATAGCCGCCCGCGATCAGATGCCGGACCATCGCAAGCCCCATGCGGCCGGGCCCGACCACGCCAATCCGTTCCTTCGCCATCTGAATCCCCTTCTTTGCAATATTTCCTTATCTGGCGGTTTTTTCACGCACCACGCCGCATTACAAGGGTCATGGCGCTTGACGGAACCGAGCGGCCGGATTGGAATGGCATAATCACAACGCCAACAGGGAAACGCGTATTTCGCGGGCCGACCGTCTGGCGACAAAGGGAATGAGGGAGAAGATAAATGGCCACGATCGACGCCGACGCGCATGTTCTGGAATCGCCGCGCACCTGGGAATATCTCGACAAGGAATATCAGCATCACACGCCGATGGTGGTGGTCCAGCAGACCGGCGAAACCGCCTACGGCACCAGCGGCAACGTGATGCGGGAATACTGGGTGATCGACGGACGGGTGCATAACAAGCAGCTCAATGTCGGGCTGGACACCACGATGGAAGCGCGCGAGCTGACGGATCTCAGTGCCCGCCTCGACCATATGAGTGAGCTGGAGATCGACGTTCAGGTGATCTACCCGACCCTGTTCCTGCGCCCGATCACGACCAACGCGGAAATCGATTTCGCGCTGTGCAAGGCCTACAACCGCTGGCTCGCCGATCTGTGCCGGCCGGCGCCGGACCAGCTCCGCTGGGCGATCGCCCCGCCGCTGCTGTCGATGGACCGGGTGCGCGAAGAGCTGATCTACGGCAAGGAAAACGGCGCCTGCGCCATCTTCGTCCGCGCGCTGGAAGCCGACCGCATGGCGTCGGATCCGTATTTTTATCCGCTCTACGAAATGTCGGCGGAATTCGACCTCCCGATCTGCCTGCATTCCGGCATCGCCAGCTTCGCCGTGCATGAGGCGTTCCGCACCGATCCGGGTTTCAACCGCTTCAAGGCGCCGGGTATCGGTTCGTTCCACGACCTGATCTGGAACGGGGTCCCGGCCAAGTTCCCCAAGGTACGCTGGGGCTTCGTCGAGCTTAGCGCGCAATGGGTGCCCTATGTGCTCAACGATGTCGGGCTGCGCATGGACCGGCGCGGCGACGAGCTGTCGAAAAACGTGATGGCGGAGAGCAATATGTATGTCGCCTGCCAGGTGACCGACGACCTCGACCATGTGCTGGCCTATGCCGGCGAGGACAATATCGTGGTCGGCACCGATTTCGGCCATAGCGACACCTCGACCGAGATCGAAGCCATGCGCCGCATTCGCACCGACGGGAAGGTCCCGTCCCATGTAGTCGACAAGATACTGGACGACAACGCGAAACGGCTCTACGCGCTGGATTGAACCGGCCCCGATACCTTCTGAAATCACTGCCTGTCGTTTGGTCTGGAAACCCGACCAACAATTCGCTTATCATTGCGCCGCGTAAAGCAAACGATTGCATAACTAATTTTTGGGCAAATCAAATAGAACCATGGAGGCCTCAATGAACAGATTTTTGATCGTTGCGTTGGCGAGTACCGCCGCCCTGACCATTGGCGCGACGGGCGCCACCGCGCAGGACATCTCGGATGTCTATAAAGACAGGACCGTGACCATCCTGGTCGGCTACGGCGCCGGCGGGACATATGGCCGGACGTCGCTGTTGCTGGGTAAACATTTGGGCAAAGTCATCCCCGGCAAGCCGACCATAGTGGTCCAGCATATGCCGGGCGCCGGCGGGATTAAAGCGACCAACTATTTCTACAACGTGGCGCCCAAGCAGGGCCACAACCTTCTGATGCCGCCGGAAATGTCGGTTGTCTCGGCGCTATTGCGTCCCAAGAAGGTCAAATTCAAGGTTACGGAATTCACTTGGCTGGGACGCGTTTTTGGCCAGAACACCACTCTGGTGGTTCGCCGTGATTCGGGCATCAGATCAATCAAGGACTTGATGAAGAAGCAGATCAATGTTGCGTCGAGCGGCAAGGGCTCGCCGAC
>JAZFSB010000439.1:0-15494 GCA_036445935.1 Alphaproteobacteria bacterium
GCGCACCCTAGATTTTGCTCTTCCAATGTCAAGATTTACTGAAAATTCCCGGTCTCAGCGCTCCGCGATGGCGCGCGGCGGGTGGGCGATCGCGGCCTGGTGCAGCGCCGGGTCGGCCAATAGCAGCCGGGCAGCATCCATCTCGCGTTTATCGCTCATTGAATTGGTTGGACAGGCGGAGTTGCCGGCCGCCGAATAATGAGTGTCGTGGGCGTGTGACCGCAACGTGGTCTTGGACAAGGCCGGGCCCGAGCCCGCCTTTAGCGCCGCCAGCAGTGCCGGCAGTCCACCCTTGCCCGATAGGTTGGTGCAGATTGCGGGCACGATGCCCTGCGCGTGCAGGGTCTGGCCGGACGGTGCATAGATCCGCGCCCAGGTGATAATCAGTTCGCCATTGTTGGGTAGTCGCACGATGGTCTGGACGGTTCCCTTGCCGTAGGACGATGAACCGACGATCGCCGCCCGCCCGCTGTCGCGCAGCGCCACCGCGACGATCTCCGCGGCCGATGCGGAACGGCCGTTAATCAGAACCGCCATCGGGGTGGTGGCGAGCAGCCGGCCGGGTGTCGCGTCGAAAATCTGGTTGCTTTCGGAATGCCGCCCCCGGGTCGAGATAATCCGTCCGTGATCAATGAAGATGTCCGAGACCGCGACCGCCTGATCCAGCAGCCCGCCAGGATTGTCCCTGAGATCCAGCACGATGCCCTTGACGCCGCCCCGGGTCTGACGGGCAATGCGCACTATCGCTTTGCGGACGGCGCGCGCGGTCCCCTGGTTGAAGCTGCTGAGTTCAAGCTCGATGATGCCGTTACGGGTGCGTGTCCTGACCGTCTGGGGCACGATATGATCGCGTATCAGCGTGCGCGTCAGCGCGGCCTTCACTGCCTCGCGCCGCAGCGTCAGGTCGACCGGGTCGCCAACTGGTCCACGCAGCAACCGGACGACGGCGCTTAACGGTTTGCCGCCGATCGGGGCGGCGTCTACATGGGTGATGCGATCGCCTTCGCGGATGCCGGCCCTGGCCGCCGGCGTGTCATCGTGTACGCGGCGGACAACCGTCATCTCTTCGTTGTTGTTGATCGTGATGCCGATGCCGCCGAACCCGTCACGCGAGGCCCGGCTGTTGCGGGCGATTTCAGGGGTCAGGTAGCGGGAATATTTGTCGCGCCCCTTGAGAACACCTTCGAAGATGACGCGGTGTAGTTCCTCTGTCGCCTCGGCCGCCACCACGGCGGATCCCCGGCGCGCGTCTTCCAGCAGGGTGGCGGTAATCTCGGCCCAGCCGTAGATATCGTCGGCAGCCGGCGTTGGATGTTCGGCGATGGCCGTGCCGTTGAGCAGCAGCCGAACCGAGCGCTCGGACCAGGCAAATTCGAGCTGTCCGTCGATGTCGCTCAACCTGCCCAGCCCGGTCAGTGCCGCGGGTCCTGGCTGGAACGGCGAGATATGGCGATCGGCCAGGTTTTCGAACCCCATGGCGAATATCTGACGCGTCGGCGCGGGGGTATTGTTGGACTCCTGCGTCTGGCTGCAGCCCCCCAGCACCAGCAGGACGACCCCCGCAATCCATAGGTCTGGTCGAAAAAAACCCTTGGATACAGTGGTTTGTAGAGGCATGACAGAAATTCGCGAGTCGGGGCTGGCTGGAACAGGATCTATCGTGAGCGTGTGGGGGATCTAAATCAAGCGTTTGCTCGTCGGGGCCGACTGTTCATCGGCGGTGGCGGCGCGCTGGGCGCTTGCGCCCCTTGACGCGGCCGGCTCTAAAAGGCGCCTTTTGGGTCCTGGTGCGACCGGCGGTGCGGAATACCAACGATCCGGCAGCCGGATTGGCTTCGACCAAGGTCACGCGAATTCGGTCTCCCAACCCAAAGGAGTCCTTGCCGCGCCCGCCGAGACGCCTGGCACGCTCGTCAAAGCGGAACTCTCCGTCGCCCAGCATGGAGCGCGGAATAAGCCCGCTGGCCCCGCTATCGTCGAGTTCCACGAACAGGCCGAACCGCTCGACACCGGTAATGCGCGCGGCGAAGGTGGCGCCGACATGCTCGGCCATGAACAGGGCGGCCAGCCGGTCGGACGCGGCCCGCTCACCCGCGATCGCGCGCCGTTCGGTCATCGATATATGGGTGCCGATTTCACTGAAGCGCGCCGTTTCGCCATCGGTGAGGCCGTCTTTTCCCAGCCCCAGCCCACTGATCAGCGCGCGATGAACCAGAAGGTCCGAATAGCGCCGGATTGGCGAGGTGAAATGTGCATAGCGCCTGAGGGCGAGGCCAAAATGGCCAAGATTTTCCGGGCTGTAGACCGCTTGCGACTGGGTCCGCAGGATCGCCTGGTGGATCGCCTCGGCACCGGGCTTGTCGCCGAGCCGGTTGATGAGTTGCGCGAAATGGCGCGGCCGGACGGCCTGACCGCCAGCCAGCGACAATCCCAACGTGCCGAGATACTCACGTAGCGCGAACACACGATCGGGCGCCGGGTCGTCATGGACGCGGTACATGCAGGGCTGGTTACGGGCTTCCAGCGTTTCCGCCGCGCACACGTTGGCGAGGATCATGAATTCCTCGATCAGCCGGTGGGAATCATGGCGCGTCCGTTTCTCGATGCGCGCCACGGCGCCGTCCTCGGTGAATACGATGCGCCGCTCGGGCAGGTCGAGATCGATCGTGCCACGCGCCACACGCGCCGTTCGTAGCGCCTGATAGGCGCCGTAAAGTGCCGCGATTTCACCGGACAGCGCGTCCGGCACGCCATCGCCCGCCGTGTCGTCATGCGCGGCCTGCACCACGTTGTAGGTAAGTCTGGCGGCGGAACGCATCATGGCGCGCTGGAACCGGTGATCCAGCTTTTCGCCGCTGGCGTCGATCCGCATTTCGACGGTGAGGCAGGGCCGGTCCTCGTCCGGCTTCAGCGAGCACCAGCCGTTGGACAGCGCTTCGGGTAGCATCGGGACCACGCGGTCTGGAAAATAGACCGAATTGCCCCGTTCATAGGCGGCAAGGTCCAGCGCTTCGCCGGGGCGTACGTAGCAGGCGACATCGGCGATCGCGACCCGGAGCCGCCAGCCGCCTTTGTTGTCGGGCGCCTCGTCGGGCGCCGCCCAGACCGCGTCGTCGAAATCACGGGCATCCTCATCATCAATGGTGACTAGCGGGATATCGCGGAGATCGGCCCGTTTACCCATCGCCGCTGCTTTGGCGCCTTCGGCCTGGCTCACCGCGGCGTCGGAGAACTCGGTCGGGATATCGTTTTCGGCGATGGCGAGAAGGCTGGCCGCGCCGGGCCGCTCCAGCGCGCCGAAGCGTTCGGTCACGCGAGCCGCGGGCAGGCCCCGGATGCGCTCGCGCAGTGTCTCGCAGGCGACCAGTTCGCCATCGGCGGCCCCGCCGGTCTCGGCCGCCGGGATCAGGAAATCGGACCGCGAGCGGCGGGATGCCGGTTCCACCAGCCCGCCCTTGGCGGTGGCGCGGAAGGTGCCGAAGAAACGCGATGGGCGGGCTTCCAGCCGGCGCATGATGCGGGCGTCGTAATGGCCGGCGCCGCGCGGCTCGAGCCGGGCCAGCACCCGGTCGCCGGGCGCGGGCGCGCTGCCACCACGGCGTTCGGCGACCAGGCGGATGCGGGTGGCGAGACCGGCGAAACGCCGCTCGGCAAGCTGGACGACCGGGTCGCCGTCCTGATCCAGCGCGACGATCTCCAGCACCGCGACCGAGGGTACCCGATTGGCCACCGTATAGCGGCGGTTGCGCTCGCGCTCGACGCGGCCGGCCTCTTCAAGCGCGTCCAGCATGTCGCCGAGCGCGCGCCGTTCGCCGGCGGCAATATGGAAGGCGCGGCCGATGTCCCGGCGTCCCACCGGGCGGGCGCTTTCCTGGATGAAAGCGAGAAGTTCGGGTTCGGTCGGCAGACCTGTCGCTTGCGGGCGTTTGGCCAAGGCGGGGCCCTTGGAACTAGCTGTCGGAGGCGGTTTTGCGCGCGGCGGCTTTTTTCGCCGGCGCTTTCTTGCGCTTGGCGGCCTTCTTGCGGCCGGCGGTCTTCTTGGCGGATTTTTTGCGCGCGGCGGCTTTTTTGGCTGGCGCTTTCTTGCGGCGCGGTCCCTTTGCCGCGCGGGCGGCGATCAGCGACACCGCCTCCTCCAGCGTGATCTCGCTCTCGCCCATGTCCCTGGGCAGGGATGCGTTGATCTTGCCATGCTTCACGTAGGGACCGTAGCGGCCCTTGAACAGGTTGACCGGCTTGCCGTCGGCCGGATGCGCGCCGAGTTCGCGCAGCGGGGTGGCGCCGCGTCGCGCGGGCTTTTCAGCCAGCACCGTGACGGCGCGGTTGAGGCCGATCGACAGCACGTCGTCGTCGGGCCCAAGCGAGGCATAGACCGGGCCATGCTTGATATAGGGGCCGAAGCGGCCGATGCCGGCGACGATCATGACGCTGTCTTCCGGGTGCGGCCCGACGTCGCGCGGCAGCGACAGCAGGTCGATCGCGATCTGCAACGTCACATCGACCGGCGGGATGGTCTTGGGCAGGGCGGCGCGTTTCGGCTTTTCCTTTTCGACCTGTTCGCCGCGCTGGACGTAGAACCCGAACGGTCCCTTGCGCAGCGAAATCTCGAGATCGGTGGCCGGATCCTTGCCCAGCACCAGCGGCAGGTTCAGCGCGGCCGCGTCATCGTCTTCGCCGGTCAGCGACAGCGCCCGTGTGTGCTTGCATTCCGGATAGCCGCTGCAGCCGATGAACGGCCCGCCGCGGCCCAGCCGAAGCCCCAGCCGCCCGGTCTTGCAGGCGGGGCAGGTGCGCGTGTCCTCGCCGTTCTCGCGGGGCGGGAAGAAATGCTCGCCAAGATCTGCGTCGAGCGCGTCGATGACCTCGGAAATCTTGAGATCCTTGGTGCCCAGGATGGCGGTGTGGAACGCGCCCCAGAAATCGTGCAGCAGATTCTTCCAGTTGATATCGCCCTTGGCGACACCGTCCAGCCGGTCTTCGAGCTCGGCGGTGAAATTATACTGGATGTAACGGTTGAAGAATTCCGACAGGAACGCCGTGACCATGCGGCCGCGGTCCTCGGGGGTGAAGCGGCGGCTTTCCAGCCGTACGTAATCGCGGTCCTGAAGCACCGAGATGATCGAGGCGTAGGTCGAGGGCCGGCCGATGCCGAGTTCCTCCATCTTGCGCACCAGGCTCGCTTCCGTATAGCGCGGCGGCGGCTTGGTGTGATGCTGTTCGGGCTTTACCGGTCCGGTGTTGAGCGACTCGTTCTCGGCGACCGCCGGCAGAATGCGATCGCCGTTCTCGTCATCGTCGCTCGGGTCGTCGCGGTCTTCCTGGTAGAGCTTGAGAAAACCGTCGAATACGACGATGGAGCCGGTTGCGCGCAGCACGGTCGCGTTGTCGGCGGTGGCGACGTCGATGCCGACCTGCTCCATCCCGGCCGCCTTCATGGCGCTGGCGACGGTGCGTTTCCAGATCAGCTCGTAAAGTCTGCGCCCGTCATCGTCGAGGAACCCGGCGATGTCCTTGGGCAGCCGGGTCGCATCGGTCGGCCTGATGGCTTCGTGCGCTTCCTGCGCGTTGCGCGCGCGGTTGCGGAAGGTGTTGGGTTCGGCCGGCACGTATTCGGGGCCGTACAGGCGGCCGATCAGGTCGCGGTTCGCGCTGACCGCCTCGGCGGCCAGATTGACGCTGTCGGTCCGCATGTAGGTGATCAGCCCGACGGTCTCGCCGCCCAGCTCGATACCTTCGTAAAGCCGTTGCGCCACCCGCATGGTCCGCTGCGTGCCAAAGCCGAGCTTGCGGGACGCCTCCTGCTGCAGGGTGGAGGTGGTGAAGGGTGGCTGCGGGTTCCGCGCGACCGTTTTGCGTTCGACCTTGCGTACGGTGAAGGCGCCGGCGGCGACCGTCTCGGTGGCTCGGCGCGCGGCCTCTTCATTGCCGAGTGAGTAGCGGTCGAGCTTGGCGCCGTCCAAATGGGTCAGCCGGGTGGTCAGGGTGGCGCCCTTGGCGGTGCCGAAATCCGCTTCCACGGTCCAGTACTCGACCGGCTTGAAAATCTCGATTTCGCTTTCGCGCTCGCAGATCAGCCTGAGCGCCACCGACTGCACGCGCCCGGCCGAACGGCTGCCCGGCAGCTTGCGCCAAAGCACCGGCGACAGCGTGAACCCGACCAGATAGTCGAGCGCCCGGCGCGCCAGATAAGCCTCGATCAGCCCGTGATCCAGCTCGCGCGGATGAGCGAGCGCTTCCTGGATCGCCGACTTGGTCACCTCGTGGAACACGATGCGGCTGACACCGACGCCGTTCAGCGCGTTGCGGCTTTCCAGCACCTGGCGGACGTGCCACGAGATCGCCTCGCCCTCGCGATCCGGATCGGTCGCGAGATACAGGTGATCCGCACCCTTGGTGGCGTCGGCGATGGCCTTCAGGTGTTTTTCCGAATTCTCGGCGACCTCCCAGACCATGTCGAAATCCTGGTCGGGATCGACCGAGCCATTCTTGGCGGGCAGGTCGCGCACATGGCCATAGCTCGCCAGCACGATGTACCCGCTGCCGAGATACTTGTTGATGGTCTTGGCCTTGGCCGGAGACTCAACGACGACGACGTCCATGAATACCGCTTAAAGCTGCCTGGTTGATAAAATCCAACATATGGTTGTCATATGTTGGATTTTATCCACTAAAATTCCCCCAACCCGACTAGCGCTGGTTAGCCATCCTACGTTCCAGATTATTGCTGCTTAGTTTACGAAAGCAGCGATACGCGATTCCCCGGAAGGCGTTCGAGACGCCCGGCCAACTCCAGTTCGAGAAGCGCCGTCAGTACGACGGCGGGAGACAATTGGCACTCGCGAAGCAATTCGTCAATACTTACTGGAGTCGGGCCGAGTAATTCGACGATAAGGCCGCGTCCCGACGAGAGCTCTTTTTCCAACGGCATATCAATGGGTTGCGGGCCCATTGTCGGCGTTTCCGGCTCGCTCAACGGCGGTTCCGTCATGCCCGCCAAATTGTCCATTATATCCCGCGCGCTCTCGGTCAGCAGCGCGCCGTCGCGCAACAGGCGGTTGGTGCCCTTGTGTCGTGGGTCGAGCGGCGATCCCGGCACGGCGAAGACCTCGCGACCCTGCTCCAGCGCCATCCGCGCGGTGATCAGCGAGCCAGAGCGCATCGCGGCCTCGACCACCAGGACTCCCAGCGAAAGGCCGGAAATAAGGCGGTTGCGGGGCGGGAAATGGCGCGCCGTCGGGCGCGTACCGAGCTTCTGTTCGCTGATGATGGCGCCTTCGGCGGCGATTCGCCGGTACAATTCCTCGTTTTCCGGCGGATAGATATTGTCGACCCCACCGGCCAGCACCGCCACCGTACCGCCGGCCATCGCGCCGTCATGAGACGCCGTATCTATGCCGCGGGCCATGCCGGAAACCACAACCATTCCCGCATCGGCCAATTCGGCGGCGGTGGCGCGGGCAAACTGGCGTCCGGCGAGCGAGGCGTTGCGGGCGCCCACAATGGCGATGCAGGGGCCAGCCAGCAGACGGGCGTGTCCCAGCATCTGGATCACCGGCGGCGGATCGTGAATGGCGGCCAGGGCGGCGGGGTATTCGGGTTCGCCGCAGGCGATCAGCCGGCCATCGATCGCCGTCAGCGCCTCTATTTCTGCCTCGGCGTCGACGCGCGAGGCAATGCGGATGGCGCGTTTCCGCCCGCCTCGCCGGGACAGGTCCGGCGCGTTCTCGATCGCCGCGGCGATATCGCCGAAATGGCGGAGCAGGGCAAAAAAGGTGGCGGGGCCAACGTTTTCGCTCCGGATCAGGCGCAGCCAGTCCACACGTTCACGCGCCGACAGCGGATGGGGTGAGTTGGGACTCATCCGCCGGGCTCTCCTGCCTGTTTGCCAAGCCGGGTTTCGGTCCGGTTGATCAGGCGACGGATATTGCCGGCATGGCGCACCCAAATCAGGACACAGATGAAGGTTATGAATTCGGTGATCTGCGGCGAGGCGAGCCAGAGGCAGAGAAACGGCGTCACCGCGGTCGTGCCCAGCGCACCAACCGAGGAATAGCGTGTCGCCGCGATCAAGGCGATCCAAATCCCCGCCGCCAAGAGTCCGACCTGCCAGGAAAAGGCGAGAAGTATCCCAAGAGCCGTCGCGACCCCCTTGCCGCCGCGAAAGCCGAGCCACACCGGGAACAGGTGACCAAGCATGGCGCCGAGCGCGGTGACGATGGCGAGGTCGGGTCCGTACAGCCCGCCCAACAGCACCGCCGCGGCCCCTTTGCTGACATCCAGCACCAGGGTGAGAGCCGCCAGGCCCTTGCTGCCCGCCCGTAGCACGTTGGTCGCGCCGATATTGCCCGAACCGATTCGGCGGATGTCGCCGAGCCCCGCCAGGCGGGTCACCAGCACGCCGAATGGGATCGCGCCCAGCAGATAGCCAAACGCCAGTGCCGCCAGCAGATAGGGCGCGGCATGGCCCCAGTCTATCGGATGGATCACGGCACGCCCTTTATTCCACTGGTCACCCGGATCTCGGGCGGAAACGACCCTGTCTAGCGCGCCGCCCCCCGCCCCGGCAAGGGCGGGACCGCTGGCAGGCAGACTCGCGGGAGTCGAAAAAACTACCGCTCCGACTGTCCGTCGTCTATGATACAGGCCTTCAACGTTGGTTGGCCTGTTCTGGGCCGACAATCAACAAAAACGTACCAACCGGCTGAAACGGTCGGATTAAATGGGGGACTGGAGGATGAGTTTCGATCCTAGATTTAGGGAAATGACGAACGTTGCGGCGGTCGCCGGAGAAGTGACCCTGTTTCGCGCCGTAATTGCCCGGGCATTTCACGATGCGCTTAACCGCAGAGGAACAAACGCGGAAAAAGGCGATACCGATGCACGCGAAGCCCGCATGCATCGCGAAGAAGCACGCGACTGGTTGTTGACAGACTGCCCGGATTTCCGCCGTATTTGTCAATGGGCCCTGCTCGAACCCGAAGCGGTTCGCGATTCGGCCCGTCGGGCGATAGGCTCGCTCGATCAGGAAGATGGCGCCTCCGATAAAGACTTGGTTGCCGCCTGACCCACCACCCGCTGCCGCGTTCCTTGGTGGCGACTACCGGTAATTTGCCGATCTTGTTCCGCCGCGACAAACTTGTCGCAGGCGGGCGGATCGCGCCGGACCAACGGCCCCTTTAAAATTTCCCTCAGCCGGTTCTTTGAATCAGGTGAAAGCCGAAATCGGTTTCAACCGTTGCGCTAGTGGCGCCAATTTCGAGCGCGAAGCTGGCGGTCTCGAATTCGGGGACCATCTGGCCGCGCCCGAACATGCCGAGCGCGCCCCCATCTCCGCCCGATGGGCAATCCGAATGCTCGCGGGCAAGCTCGGCGAAATCCGCGCCGCCTTCGATTTCCTGGCGCAGCCGCTCTATCTCCACCGCCGCTTCTTCCTTGCTGCGGCTCGCCGTAGAGTTGGCGGAGCCCTCATACATGAGAAGAATATGTGATGCGCTGACTTGATCGGCCATGATTTTTTGATTCCATTTTGGGTTGCTGGATCGCGTTCCGCTTACGCGGAACCGGTGTGCCACGTTAAAAAGAAAAATTCCTATTCCGCTGCCTGAGTCGCGGGTTTTGGGGTGAATTTCTCCTCGACCGTCCGTTTTGGCATGGAGAAGGTGCTATCGACCGAGGTGTAGTCCTTGTAGCCGAGCCGCGCGATCGGCCTGATCTTCAGGATGTCGACCAGCCCGTCCTCGGTGATGAAATCGTCATCGATGTGAACGCCGATCACCTTGCCAATCATCAGCTGATGAACTGATTCGGCGGTGTAGCCCGGCAGAATCACCGTCTGGTGATGCAGGCATTCGAAATGGACCGGCGATTCGGCGACCCGCGCCGGCGTGACCAGCTTCGACGGCGCGGGTGTCAGCCCGACCTCCAGCATCTCGTCGATTTCCGGGTCTTCGATCCAGCTTGTGTCGCTCATCCTGGTGCGCAGGTCCCAGGTCGCCATGTTGAATACGAATTCGCCGGTTTCCTCGGCGTTGCGCACGGTGTCCTTGCGGGTGCCGTCTTCCTGTGATCCCGACGAAATCATGATGAAGGCCGGGTTGTAGGACAGCGCGTTATAGAAGCTATAGGGCGACAGGTTGCCGACACCATCCTTGCTGACCGTACTGAGCCAGCCGATCGGGCGTGGCACGGCCAGCGCCTTGAAGGGGCTGTAGGGCAGGCCGTGATCATTTATTTCCGGGTCGTAGAACATCGAACGCTCCTTTGAGGATAGGCGCGGGCATTATCCCGTTTTGCCCGGATATTGCAAAAGTTTCCGGCGCTTCACATGGTCCAGAACAGGACCAGGGGCAAGCTCAGCGCGGCCAGGGCGATCTGGCTGGTCAGGATCGCCGCCATCAGCGGGGCGTCGCCGCCCATCTGGCGCGCCAGCACGTAGGAGGCGGGTGACGCCGGCGTCGCCGCGAACAGGATCACTACCGACAAGGCCAGGCCGTTGAGCCCCATTTCCGATGCGAGTACCCAGGCCGTCGCCGGCATGGCTACCAGCTTTAACAGGCAGGCCAGTCCCAGCGCCGTCATGCGGGCGCGTCCCAGCATCAGAACCAGCCCGGCGCCGACCGCGAGCAGGGCCACCGGCAGCGCCGCCCTGGCCAGAATATCCATCAAGCCCAAAAGCGCGCCAGGCAACGGGACCGCCACGATATTTACGATCCAGCCCACCAGGCAGGCGAGAATGATGGGATTGCGCGCGATCTCGCGCGGCACCCGGGACCAGTCGGCCGCCTCCGCGCTATTGAACGCCGCCAGCGCCGCGATGCTGATGACATTGACGGTCGGCATCATGACCGCGATGAACAGCGCTCCCAGCGCCACCCCCTGGTTGCCGAACACCGCGTCGGCAATCGCGAGCGCCATGTACGAGTTGATGCGGATGGTACCCTGCAGAAACGAGGTGAAAACCGGCCCCTCGAAGCGGCACACCGGGCGCAGGATGAACGACACTGCTGTCATGCACACCGCCACGCCGACGATGGTGAACGCGATCGAAGGGATCGAATAGGCGGAGAGGTCGGCCCGCGCCATGCTGTTTACGATCAATACCGGCAGCAGAACGTAATAGGCGAGTTTCTCGGCCGGCGCCCAGAACCCGTCGCCGGGGAAGCCGGTGCGCTTGAAGACGTAACCCATCAGAATAAGCGCGAAGATGGGCGCGATGGTCAACGCGATGGAGAACATGCGGACAGGGCCTGTTATGAAGCGGCGTCGTTATCGCCCGCATGGCGCAGGAAGTCGAGCGCGCCTTGCAGGATATAGGCGGCCGCCATGCTGTCGACGACTTGGGCTTGACGGCGGCGCGACAGATCTGCCTCCAGCATGGTGCGGGTCACGGCGGCGGTCGATAGTCGTTCGTCCCAGAACGAGATTTCGAGATCCCGGCGTTCCAGCAGGTTGGCGGCGAACTGGCGCGCCGACTGGCAGCGCGGGCCTTCGCTGCCGTCCATGTTAACCGGCAACCCAATCACCAGCCCGCCAACCTGGTGTTCGTCGATCAGCGCCAGCAGGGCGGCCGCGTCGGCGCGGAACTTGCCGCGCCGGTGGGTCTTCATCGGGCTCGCCACGATCAGGGCGATATCGGACAGCGCCAGCCCGATTGTTTTCTCGCCAAGATCCAGCCCCAGCAGCGGTCGGCCCCCGGGCAGCGTATCGGTCAGTTCTGCAAGCTTGCGAATGGTCATGGTCGATGATACTTTCCGCGCGATTTTTTGGCGGAAAGCTGCCGCTTTCCACATATCGCGCCTTCCGGAGACGATACCGCCATGACGGTCGACAAATCCACCGTGGTCCGTATAGCCCAGCTTGCCCGCATTCGCGTGCCGGAAGCCGATCTTGAGGCGCTGGCCGGTGAGCTCGACCAGATCATAGGCTGGGTAGAGCAACTCGACGAGGTCGATACCGAAGGTGTGACGCCGATGGCCTCGACCGCGGACGCCGCCGGGCTGCGCTGGCGCGAGGACAAGGTCGACGATGGTGGCCAGCCCGACAAGGTGTTGGCCAACGCGCCCGAGTCGCGGGACGGGTTTTTCGTCGTGCCCAAGGTGATCGAGTAATGGCGGCGCTGACCGCACTCACCATTGCCGAGGCGCGCGACGGGTTGGCGTCGGGCGCCTATTCGGCGCGCGATCTGGCGAGCGCCCATATCGAGGCGATGGAAGCGGCGCGCGCGCTCAACGCCTTCGTGCTCGAGACGCCGGAACGCGCGCTGGCCGATGCCGACGCGTCGGACGCGCGGCGCAAGTCGGGCGCGGCGGGGCCGCTCGACGGCGTTCCGCTGGCGATCAAGGATCTGTTCTGCACCGAAGGCGTGCGCACCACGGCGTGTTCGCACATTCTCGACGAATTCGTGCCGCCCTACGAATCCACGGTGACCGCCAATCTGCGCGCCGCCGGCGCGGTCATGCTGGGCAAGACCAACATGGACCAGTTCGCCATGGGCTCGTCCAACGAAACCAGCCATTTCGGTCCGGTGGTCAACCCGTGGCGCCGGTCGGGCGACAACCGGCCGCTGGTGCCTGGCGGCTCGTCCGGCGGCTCGGCGGCGGCGGTGGCCGCCCGGCTGTGCCTGGGTGCCGCCGGCACCGATACCGGCGGCTCGATCCGCCAGCCGGCGGCATTTTGCGGCGTCGTCGGCATGAAGCCGACCTATGGGCGCTGCTCGCGCTGGGGCATCGTCGCGTTCGCCTCCTCGCTCGACCAGGCCGGCCCGATGACCCGCACGGTGCGCGACGCCACCATCATGCTGGGCGCGATGGCCGGGTTCGACAAAAAGGATTCGACCTCGGCCGATATCGCCACGCCAAATTTCGAGGCCGCCCTCGGCCAGGGGGTGAAGGGGCTGAAGGTAGGCATTCCGGTCGAATACCGAATCGATGGCATCGATGACGAAATAGCCGCGCTGTGGGACCAGGGCGCGGATTGGCTCAGGGACGCCGGGGCCGAGATCGTCGATATCAGCCTGCCGCGCACCAAGTACGCGCTGCCGACCTACTACATCATCGCCCCCGCCGAGGCGTCGTCCAACCTGGCGCGCTATGACGGCATGCGCTACGGGCTGCGAGAGGACGCCGACGGGCTGGAAGACATGTACGAAGCGACGCGCGGCGCCGGGTTCGGCCCCGAGGTGCGCCGCCGCATCCTGATCGGCGCCTATGTGCTGTCGGCCGGCTATTACGACGCCTATTACCTGAAGGCCCAGAAAGTCCGCAAGCTGATCGCCGATGAATTCGCCGCCGCCTTCGGCAAGGTCGATGCCATCCTGACGCCGACCGTGCCGACGGCCGCCTTCGCGCAGGGCGACAAGATCGACGATCCGCTGGAAATGTATCTCAACGACGTGCTGACGGTGCCGGCCAGCCTAGCCGGGCTGCCCGCCATCTCGCTGCCCGCGGGCTTGAGCGGCGACGGGTTGCCACTCGGGCTGCATGTGATTACCCGGGCCTTCGACGAAGACACGCTGTTTCGTGTCGCCGAAAGTCTTGAGACGGCCGCCGGCTTTACCGCCGCACCCGGCGCGATCGTGTGAAAGGCGTCTGATGCATCTGCATTTCTGGTATATTCTGATCCATGTCGGGCTCGGTCTGGTCGGCTATCAGGTCTTCACCTTCACCAATATCGGCGGGATTTACGCCGCCGGGGCGTCGCTGGTGGTTCAGACCTACGCGGTGTGGGAAATCCATCGCATGGCCAAGCCCGGGTTCGATGCCTCGCGCGCGGCCGAACCCAGCTTCCAGCAGCGCGAGCAGCTGCTCAAGGATTATCACAAGCGGTTGGGCCGGCTGCTGCTGTTTCGCACCTGCATCTATTCCCTGCTGACGCTGATTTCGGCCATGGCCGCGCGCGGCGGCCACGGCATGGGCTAGGAGATAACGTCATGAGCCTGATCGAGGGACGCACCGGTGAATGGGAAATCGTCATCGGGCTTGAGGTCCACGCCCAGGTGATGTCGGACGCCAAGTTGTTTTCCGGCGCCTCCACCGCCTTCGGGGCGGAACCCAACACGCAGGTCTCGCTGGTCGATGCCGCCATGCCCGGCATGCTGCCGGTGATCAACGGCAAATGCGTCGAGCAGGCGGTGCGCACCGGGTTGGGGCTGAAGGCCAAGATCAACCTGGTCTCGGTGTTCGACCGCAAGAACTATTTCTATCCCGATCTACCACAGGGCTATCAGATCTCGCAGTTCAGCGATCCCATCGTGGGGCGCGGCGATGTCGTGCTCGACATGCCGGACGGCTCCACGCGCACGGTCGAGCTCACCCGCATCCACCTGGAACAGGACGCGGGCAAGAGCGTGCATGACCAGGACCCGGGCCACACGCTGATCGATCTCAACCGCTCCGGCGTGGCGCTGATGGAAATCGTGTCCGAGCCCGACATGCGCTCGGCCGAGGAAGCCGCGGTCTATGTGACCAAGCTGCGCTCGATCCTGCGCTATCTTGGCACCTGCGACGGCAACATGGAGCAGGGCAGCCTGCGCTGCGACGCCAACGTGTCGGTCAGGAAACCGGGCGGCGAGCTTGGCACCCGCTGCGAGATCAAGAACCTGAACTCGATCCGCTTCCTGCGCGAGGCGATCCAGTACGAGGCAAGGCGCCAGATCGACGTGATCGAGGATGGCGGGACCATCGCCCAGGAAACCCGATTGTTCGATTCCGACCGCGGCGTCACCCGCACCATGCGCTCCAAGGAAGAAGCGCACGATTACCGCTACTTCCCCGATCCCGACCTGCTGCCGCTGACGCTGACCCAGGACTTCGTCGATCGTCTCAAGGCCGAGTTGCCCGAGTTGCCGGACGAAAAAAAGGCGCGTTTCATGGCCGATCTTGGCCTCGGTGAAGAAGACGCCGGAGTGCTCGTCGCCGAACGCGCGGTCGCGGAATATTACGAACAGGTGGCTGAAGGCCGCGATGGCAAGATCGCCGCCAACTGGGTGGCCGGCGAGCTGTTCGGCGCGCTCAACCGCAAGGGGATTGATATCACCGAGACGCCGGTGCCAGCGGCCCGGCTCGGCGGGCTGATCGATTTGATCGCGGACGGCACGATTTCCAATCGTATCGCCAAGGACGTGTTCGAGGACATGGTCGAGACCGGCCGCGACGCGGCCGCCATCGTCGAGGACAAGGGCCTCAAGCAGGTGTCCGACAGCGGTGCGATCGAAACCGTGGTCGATGAGCTCATCGCCGGCAACCAGGGCCAGGTCGACCAGTTCCGCGGCGGCAACGAAAAGGTGCTGGGCTGGTTTGTCGGTCAGGTGATGAAGGCGACCCAGGGTAAGGCCAACCCCAAGATGGTCAACGAGGTGCTGCGCAAGAAGCTCGCGGGCTAGGGTTTTCCGCTCACGCAGACTTGCGCTGGCCCGCCTTGACCTCGGCGGGTCCGGTGCCATGATTGATCCAAAGGCGGCCGCCGGGGCCGCGATGGGAGAAATTTATGATCGACCT
>JAZFSB010000440.1:0-2646 GCA_036445935.1 Alphaproteobacteria bacterium
GCCAGCACCAGAACCGGCCCGTCCAGCGCCTCGACCGCGCCACGCTGCGCTTCGTTCAGCCCGCGCAGATAGGGCGGCTCGGCGGCGGGGGCCGGCGGAGGCCGGTCATCGGCGGCGGGATCGGATGGCAATGGCTCTGACATGGGCAGGAATGAGTATAGCAGCACACGACGCGCGGGGCGGCGATATTCGGCCCCACGCGCCGAATCGGCCAGCCGCGATCAATGGGAAGAGGGAGCACGCCCGGTCAAGCCAAGCAGCAACCGATTTTACATGGCCTTCGCAAAGCCGGTTGGAAATGTTGACCCGCAACCTTCTGATGCCGCTCTTCAGGCGACGGTAAGTCCGTTTACGAAGAAACCTTCGACTAAGTGCTATCGCGATGGGTGATGCGGGTCGGCGACGCATGCACGCCATAAGACCGCATCGGTGTTTGCCCTGTATTGGAAAATCCATGCGGAACATTCGCGGGGGCGACGATGGTTGATCCCGGCCCTATGGCGATCGCGTTCTCTTCGCCATCGAGCCACGCCTCACCCGTGCCCTCAATCACGGTAATGACTTCCATGTAAGGGTGCGCATGCGTGCCGGTGGAATAGCCCGGCGGAGAGGTCTGAATGCCGACCCGGACCGGCGTGGAGCCTTCGTCGTCACCCACCAGGGTCTGGTAGGTCCGGCCCGTTTCAAATTCTTCGATCTGAACGTCTTCGAGGCGAATTATCGGCATGGTGGATCACGGTTTCAGGTTTGTCGCGTTGCGCAGTGTAGCGCATTTTCCATTCATGCGGAATCGCACCAGCCCGATGCCCTCACTCATCCAGCCCTGCTTTGCGCAGCCCGTCCAGGATGTGTTCGAAATCGTGCGGCGCGGCATTCCATTTTTTGAGTTCCGCGCGCGCCGAAAAATCCGGCTTAAGCTGGAAAATCTCGGCCAAGGATGCCGGCGCCTCGGGGCTGTCCAATTGGCCCAGGGCAGCGATTTCCAGCAGGCGGGCCCAATAGAAATTGGGCAGGCTGATGCGCTCGACATCGGCCAGCGTGTCCGCATAGGCGCCTTGATCGTAGTGGTACCGCGCGAAGCTGAAATTGTACCAGCCCGGATGCAGCGGGTTGAGTTGCTGCGCCCGTCTGGTCAATTCCGTGCCACGCTCGAACGCCCCCATGAAGGCGAAATAATGGCCGATATCGGCCAGAATTTCCGGATCGTTCGGATTGAGGCCAAGCGCGCGCCGCGCTTCCGCCTCGAACTGCTCGTTCTCGCCCCGGAAAAAGTGAACAATCGCAAGCCAGCAATGCGCATAGGCGTTCTGCGGATCGAGCCGTGTCGCGGTCTGCGCCATAGCCAGCGCGCGGCCCACGGGATCGGGCCTGGGGTTCGCCTCGAAACGGTGCTCAGCGAGATAGACATTGGCGAGCAGCGCATGCGCGTCGGCGTAAGCCGGATCGAGCGCGATGGCTTTTTCCAGCAGATCGCGCGCTTCGGCGTGCATTTCCTCGCTGAGCGACGAGGTATAGCGCCGCGCGCGCAACACGCAGTCATAGGCGTCGAGTTCGGCCGGGCTTTTCTTGAGTGCGCGTTCCAGCGCCACATCCTGCAGCCTGACGCCGAGCGTGGCCGCGATGGTGCGCGTGACCTCGTCCTGGACCGCGAAAATGTCTTCCATGTCGCGGTCGTAGCGGTCGCCCCAGAGATGGACCCCGGTCGCGGCGTCGATCAGCTGCGCCGTTATGCGCACCCGCGCGCCAGCGCGCCTGACGCTGCCTTCGACGACATAGCCGGCATGAAGCTCAGCGCCGATCTGGGCCATGTCGAGCGCGCGACCCTTGAACCGGAAGGTGGAATTGCGGGCGATGACCTGAAGTTCGCGGAAGCGCGACAGTTCGGTAATGATGTCTTCCGTCAGCCCGTCGGAAAAATATTCGTCATCTTCCGTGGCGCCGAGATTTTTGAACGGCAGAACCGCCAATGACGGCTTTTCCTGCAAGCGCCGCAACGGCGCCGGGTCTTCCGCCGCGCGCGCCGGGGCATCGCCGGAGCTGATGACTTCACCCACGCACCGGAAACCGCGCCGCGGCGTGGTGCGGATGACCGCCTGCGCCTTGCCGTTATCGCCGACGGCGCGTCGGGCAGCGTTGATCCGGCTGCTCAGGGTTGCGTCGGAGACGATACGGCCGTGCCACACCGCCGCGATCAGATCGTCCTTCGAAACGACGTGATCGCGGTTCTCGATCAGGTGGAGGAGCAGGCTGAACACCTGCGGTTCGACCGCCACCGGCTCACCACCCCGCCTGAGCTCGTAGAGCTCGGTATCGAGGGCAAACTCGGCAAACCGGTAGATCATCGGCAAATCACCCTTACGCCCGGCAAAAATCAAGAAAACCTCAAGCCAAAATCAAGGCCGTCTTCAAGCGAGCCCGCTTCAAAAAAAACATTATGAGCGGTGTCGGCGCAAGCCGCACAGAGAATCTGTTTGAACCTGAACCCAAGGAACAAGGAAACCGGATATGACATGGTCACTCAAGGGTACCTACTTCGAAAGTTGCAATTGCGACGCCGCCTGCCCCTGCGTCTTCCTCAGCGCGCCAACCGACGGGGACTGCACGGTGCTGATCGGCTGGCACATAGACCAGGGCAATGACGGCGAC
>JAZFSB010000441.1:0-2454 GCA_036445935.1 Alphaproteobacteria bacterium
TATTCCCATCCCAGGATGGAATTATAGGGGAACTGTTCGGGCTGGATGAAGTTGCGCAGCCGGATTTCGGCCTTGGTGACGCCGACCTTCTGGGCCAGCACGTCAAGCATGCGCTCGATCAGATAGGAGGCTTCGGTGACCCGGAACGAACAGCGATAGGCGACCCCGCCCGGCGCCTTGTTGGAATAGACCCCGTCGACGGTGACCAGCGCCGCCGGAATGTCGTAGCTGCCGGTCACCACGTTGAACAGACCGGCCGGCCATTTGCTCGGCTGGGCATGGGTGTTGAACGCGCCATGATCGGCCAGCACATCGACCCTGAGCCCGGTGATTTTGCCGTTTGCGTCGGCGGCGATCTCGGCCGACATGTGGTAGTCGCGCGCGAACGCGGTGGTCGTCAGATTGTCGATCCGGCTTTCGATCCACTTGACCGGCTTGCCGAGCACGATCGAGGCGACGGCGGCGCAGATATAGCCCGGATAGGCCCCGACCTTGTTGCCGAATCCACCACCGATATCGGGCGAGATAATGCGGATCGCACTTTCCGGCAGGCCCGCGATCAGCGCGACCACGGTGCGGATGACGTGCGGCGCCTGGAAGGTGCCGTGGATGGTCAGCCGCCCGGTGGCCGAGTCCATCGAGGCGACGCAGCCGCAGGTTTCCAGCGGGGACGGGTGGACGCGCTGGTACAGCATGTCTTCCGATACCGTGACCGCCGCTTCCGCGAAGGCCTTGTCGGTGTCCGCCGCATCGCCGACCTGCCAGTTGAAGATATGGTTGGGGTGCTTGCGCGGGCCCTGGCCGACTTCGTCATTGTCGGCGGTGTCTTCGCGCAGGATGGGCGCGTCCGCCGCCATTGCCTTGTGGGCGTCGACGATCGCCGGCAGCGCTTCGTATTCGACCTCGACAAGCTGAACCGCGTCGGTCGCGATATAGCGGTCTTCGGCGATCACGAAGGCGACTTCCTGATTCTGGAAATGGACTTTCGCGTCGGCCAGCACCGCCATCGTGTCGCCCGCCAGCGTTGGAATCCAGTGCAGGTTCAATGGTTTCAGATCATCCGCCGTGAGCACGGCGAGCACGCCCGGCACCGCCTTGGCGGCCTCCGTGTCGATCGACTTGATGCGGGCGTGGGCGTGCGGGCTGCGCACGAATTCGCCATGCACCATGCCGGGCAGCTTGACGTCGTCGACGTAATTGCCCCGGCCCTGGATGAAGCGGATATCTTCCTTGCGCTTGCGCGAGGTGCCGATGCCGCCGAGTGTCTTTTCGCGCTCGTCGAGCGTCATGGTGTCGGTGTCAGCCATTATTCAGCGGCCCCCTGTTGGCCCATGTTCGCGGCGGCAAGGCGGACCGCCTTGACGATGTTCTGATAGCCCGTGCAGCGGCACAGATTGCCGGAAATGCCGGTCCGGACTTCTTCGTCGCTCGGGTTCGGGTTGTCCTGCAACAGCCGGTGGGCTCGCACCAGCATGCCCGGTGTGCAGTAGCCGCATTGCAGCCCGTGCTCTTCGACGAAGGCCTCCTGCAGCGGGTGCAGCGTCGCCCCCTCGGCCAGCCCCTCGATGGTCAACAGTTCGCCGCCATCGGCCTGAACCGCGAATACGGTGCAGGACTTGACCGACTTGCCGTTGAGATCGACCGTGCAGGCACCGCAATGGCTGGTTTCGCAGCCGATATGGGTGCCGGTCATGTTGAGCTGCTCGCGCAGGAAATGGACCAGCAGCGTGCGCGGCTCGACCAGCGCCTCGACTTCCGAGCCGTTGATGGTGATCGCGATCCGGGTCTTCGCCATGTCTCAGCCCCCCTGCGCGCTGGCCAGGGCCGCGCGGATTGCCCGGCGGGTCATTTCCCCCGCCATCTGCTTGCGGAACGCGGCCGGCCCGTGCATGTCGGATGCCGGATCGGCGGTGTCGATGGCGAAGTGCGCGGCGGCTTCGATCGCGGCGTCATCCACCGGCGTGCCCGTTAGCGCGTCGGCCGCGGACCGGACCGCCACCGGCGTCTCACCGGCATTGGTCAGCGTGACCGAGGCGGTCTGGCACGCGCCGCCGTTCATATGCAGGATCACCGCCGTCGCCGCGGTCGCGAAATCGCCGACCTTGCGTTTCATCTTTTTGTAGGCATGGCCGTGACCGGCGGGTGGGGTGGGAATGCTGATCCCGGTCAGCAACTCATCGGCCGCCAGCGCGGTTGCGTATATCCCCTCATAAAAATCGCTCGCCGCTACCTCGCGCGTGCCGCCCGGCCCTTGCATCGAATATGTGGCGCCAAGCGCGATCATGATCGCCGGCAGGTCGTTGCCGGGATCGCCATTGGCGACATTGCCGCCGACGGTGCCGCAATTGCGCACCTGCGGGTCGGCGATCTGCAGGATCGCCTCGCCGATGATCGGACATGTTTCCGTCAGCAGGTCTGATGCCAGCGCTTCCGCCTGGGTCGTCCCCGCGCCGA
>JAZFSB010000442.1:0-2635 GCA_036445935.1 Alphaproteobacteria bacterium
CGCGGCCTGCGTTCAGATCTTCTCGCTCGGCTACATGGCCGACGAGCCGCCCGCCGCCCGGGGGCGCTACTTCGGCTACCACTCCTTCTTCATCTTCACCATGCTGCTGTTGGTGATCGCTCCCAACCTGCTTCAGCTCTTCGCGGGTTGGGAATTGGTCGGCCTGACGAGCTATCTGCTGATCGGTTTCTATTTTCAAAAGCCCAGCGCTGCCAAGGCCTCGGTCAAGGCGATCTGGGTCACCAAGTTCGCCGACATCGGCCTGCTGCTGGGTCTGATCTGCCTGTTCGCGGTGACCGGTGGGTTCGAATGGACCGCGACCCTGCCAGAGGGATGGGCGACGACGATCACACTGCTGTTGTTTCTCGCCGTCGTCGGGAAATCGGCCCAGTTTCCACTCCACATCTGGCTCCCCAACGCAATGGAGGGGCCCACGCCGGTTTCGGCACTGTTGCATGCGGCCACCATGGTGGCCGCGGGCGTTTATCTCCTGGTGCGGGCCGACCCGCTCTTCGCGCAAGCCCCAAACACCCAGATGTTGATGGCTTGGCTCGGCGGCTTCACGGCGCTCTTCGCGGCAGTCCTCGCGACGGTTCAAACCGACATCAAGCGCGTGCTCGCGTACTCGACCTGCTCACAGCTCGGCTACATGGTTTGCGCACTCGGAGCCGGCGCATCGATGGCCGGTTATTTCCACCTCACCACCCACGCCTTTTTCAAGGCGCTGCTCTTTCTGGCCGCGGGCAGCATGATCCACGCCGTTCACAGCAATGAGCTCTCCTCCATGGGCGGCCTGGCGCGCCGCATGAAGACCACCTCGGCGGTTTTCATCATCGGAGCGCTCGCGCTGGCGGGGATCCCGGGATTCGCGGGTTTCTTCAGCAAGGACCTCATCCTCGAAGCCGTCCACGAAGCGGGCTTGTTCGTTCCGTGGGCGATGTTGATCGCTGCGGCCTTCCTGACCGCATTCTATATGGGGCGCGTGGTTTTCCTGGCGATCTTCGGCTCCGCTTCGCAGGCGTCCGAAGGCGCCCACGAGAGCGGCCCGAGCATGACGGGGCCGCTCTTGCTGCTGGCGGCCGGTGCGGTTGGGATCGGCTACTTCGGTACTGAATTCGCGTCGCTTTCCGGTGGGTCGTATCACTTTCACGTCGGCATGTCGGGAATGCTGGGCACCGCGTGTGCGCTGGCCGGCTTGTTGCTGTCGTGGTTGATCTACGGATCGCGTCAGCTGAGCCCGCAGACCTTCAGCTTTCTCGCGCCGATCGAGAGGCTCGCTCGCTCGGGCCTGGTCGATCGGTTCTTCGAGTTCGCGTATCGACGCGGCGCGCTGGCCTTTTCCGACGCCGTGGGATTCTTTGATCGCTATGTCATCGACGGCGTGATGAACTGGTTCGGCTGGACGACCATCATGTTGGGGCGCCGGCTGCGAAGAACCCAGACCGGCAATGTTCGCGACTACGTATACGCCGTGGTTGCGGGCGCTGTCGTCATCGTCTTCTGGGGGCTTTCGAGGTGAGCGGCTTGTTGCTGAGCAGCATCGTGGCGATGCCCTTCATTGCGGCGGTCAGCCTGCTGTTCGTTCCCGACCGAAATCGCCTCGGAGTGCGAACGATCGCGCTCCTCGGTGCCGGCTATTCGCTCCTCGCCAGCTGTCTGGTTGCAATGCGCTACGACATCGCCGCAGGCGGCTTTCAGATGGCCGAAACCCATGCGCTGGTACCCCGATTCGGCATCGCGTTCCGGTTCGCCGTTGACGGTTGGGGAGTGTCGCTGCTGCTCTTGACTGGCCTGGTCATTGTGGCCGGCGTACTCGCGAGCTGGACGCTCGAAGATCGCTCGAAAAATTTCTTCATCACGCTTCTGGTTCTGGTGACTGGGGTCTTCGGCGTCTTCGTCTCCCAGGATCTATTCGTCTTCTTTCTTTTTTACGAAATTGCCGTCTTGCCCATGTACCTGCTGATCGGCATCTGGGGCAGCAGCCATGCAGTGACCGAGGCCGGCCCTTTCAAGTTCGTATGGAGGCTCTTCGATATCGGCGGCCGCGAATACGCCGCGATGAAACTCACGTTGATGCTGCTGGTGGGATCCGCGTTCATCATCGCGGTGATGCTCGCGATGTACCTGGCGACGGGTGCGGGCAGCTTCGACATGCAGCTGCTGGGTTCGTTCGATTACGACCGCACACTGCAGATCTGGTGCTTCCCACTGCTTTGGCTCGGCTTTGGAGCGCTCGCGGGCGTCTTCCCGTTTCACACCTGGTCGCCCGATGGGCACGCGTCGGCGCCCACCGCAGTATCGATGCTGCACGCGGGCGTGCTGATGAAACTCGGCGCCTTCGGGATCATGCGCGTCGGATTCATCATGCTGCCCGAGGGTGCCGTCGCGTGGGCGCCGCTCGTCGGTTTTGTCGCGGTGGTCAACATCGTCTATGGCGCGCTGTCGGCAATGAGCCAGCGGGATCTGAAATACGTCGTCGCCTACTCGTCGGTGAGTCATATGGGCGTGGTGATGCTCGGCGCGGCGACCCTGACGGTCGAAGGCTGGAACGGTGCCGTGTATCAGATGTTCGCCCACGGCTTGATGACCGGCCTCTTCTTTGCACTCGTCGGTCTGATCTACGGCCGCTCCCACA
>JAZFSB010000443.1:0-6664 GCA_036445935.1 Alphaproteobacteria bacterium
CTCGCGCGATACCCTGGTGAACCGCCCACATCTTGCCGGTCCAGCCGGCGGCCAGGGTCTGGCCGGTCACGATATGAAGCCGGGCCGTGTCCCCGGCGGCGGCTTCGCGCGCCGCGGCCGCCGTGCCATCGGTGGAATTGTCGTCGACCACCACCACCTCCAGCCGCCCGGGATAGTCCTGATCGAGCAGCGAACGCACCGCCTCATTGATGGTTTCGGCCTCGTCGCGCGCCGGGATCACCGCGACCACGCCGGGCCAGCCCCCCGTGGGCGCGGGTGTGTCTTCATCCAGCCGCTGATCGGCGCGCCAGAATCCACCATGTCCCAAAAACAACCAAAGCCACGCGCAAAGCGCGACAAGGGCGACGATGGCAAGCGGTGAGACGGACATCGATAAAACTAAAGCCGGCGGATAGCAGGGCGACGATCCTGTAACGCCCGCCGTATCGGGTCAATCTCCGTTCACGCGGACGCCGCCGGAGTGTAGCATCCCACTTTCCGGAAACGCGGAGAAGGAGACCGAGATGAGTGAACCCGCGATCAGGACCAGCGCGATCGATCACGTCGTTCTCTATGCCAGCGACGTCAAGCGGTCGGTCGTGTTCTACACTGAAATCCTCGGCATGACGGTACGCAGCCAGAGCCCCGACCATGCTTTTTTGCATTGCGGCGACGGCGGTCAGCAGATCGGGCTGTTCCCGGCGGGCAAGGGAGGCCCGCCGACGGACGCCGACGTCAACCATATCGCCTTCAGGGTCGAGGCCGGTGATTATGAAGCGCTAAAGGACGCGCTCGAGACCCGCAACGTCGCGGTGCGCGGGCGAGCGGGCGATCCCGACTGCATTTATTTCGACGACCCGGATGGCCATACACTGCAAATCGTCGTGCCGAAGCGAGGCTGATCGGACAATGCCCCAGGGCCTTGCCGATTGCGTCGGAACCCGGCCTGAGCGGCGCGAGCGAGCTGCCCAGTTATTTTACGCCAACGTAAAACTTTGCCGCCGGCCCGGGATGGGCTAAAACGCTGCCTCTCATTTCGGGTTTCGGAGCTGACAATGAACGAACGCGATAGCGGCTGGCAATTCTGGGTCGACCGGGGCGGCACCTTCACCGATCTGGTGGCACGCCGGCCCGACGGCACGCTGGCCGCCCACAAGCTGCTGTCGGAAAACCCGGAGCGCTATCCCGACGCCGCCATTCAGGGCATCCGCGACTTGCTCGAACTTGGCGCGGACCAGCCAATCCCGGACAAGACGATCGACGCGGTCAAGATGGGCACCACGGTAGCCACCAATGCACTGCTTGAGCGCAAGGGCGACCGCACCCTGCTGGTGGTGACGGAAGGCTTCGCCGATCAGCTTCGCATCGGCTACCAGAACCGGCCCGATATCTTCGCCCGGCGCATCGAGCTGCCGGAACTGCTCTATGAGCGCGCGGTCGAGGTCGCCGAGCGCTACACCGCCGAGGGAGAGGAACTGGTTCCGGTCGATACCGACCAGGCCCGCATTGCGCTGCAAGCCGGTTTTGACGACGGCATCCGCTCGGTCGCCATCGTATTCATGCACGGCTATCGCTATCACGATCACGAGGCGGCGGTGGCCCGGATCGCGCGCGAGATCGGTTTCACCCAGGTTTCGGTGAGTCACGAAGTCAGCCCGCTGATGAAGATGGTCGGGCGCGGTGACACCACGGTGGTCGATGCCTATGTCTCGCCGATCCTGCGGCGCTATGTCGATCAGGTGGCGGGCGCGCTGGGCGATGTGCGCCTCATGTTCATGCAGTCGAACGGCGGGCTGACCGATGCCCGCTTCTTCCAGGGCAAGGACAGTATCCTGTCCGGGCCGGCGGGCGGAATTGTAGGGGCCGCGCGGACCGCCGCCATGGCCGGCTTCACCAAGCTGATCGGGTTCGACATGGGCGGCACCTCGACCGACGTCGCCCATTACGACGGTGAGTTCGAGCGCGCCTTCGAGACCCTGGTCGCGGGCGTCCGCATGCGCGCGCCGATGATGCGCATTCACACCGTCGCGGCCGGCGGCGGCTCCATCCTGCATTTCGACGGCGCGCGCTACCGCGTCGGACCGGACTCGGCGGGCGCCAACCCCGGCCCTGCCTGCTACCGCCGCGGCGGACCCCTTTGCGTGACCGACGCCAACGTGATGACCGGCAAGATCCAGCCCGAATTCTTCCCCCGCGTGTTCGGCCCCGACGGCGACCAGCCGATGGATGCCGACGTGGTGCGCGAGAAATTCGCTGAGATGGCGGCCCGGATCGAACGCGATACCGGCGACGCCCGCACGCCGGTCGAGGTCGCCGACGGCTTCCTCAAGATCGCGGTCGAGAACATGGCCAACGCGATCAAGCAAATCTCGGTGCAGCGCGGCTATGACGTTACCGAATACACGCTCAACTGTTTCGGCGGCGCCGGTGGCCAGCATGCCTGCCTGGTCGCCGACTCGCTCGGCATGAAACGGGTCTTCATCCACCCCTTCGCCGGCGTGCTGTCGGCCTACGGCATGGGGCTCGCAGACCAACGGGTGATGCGCGAACGCGCCATCGAGGCGACGCTGAATGCCGCCCTGATGGACCGGCTGGGCGCGGCGCTGGGGGAAATGGAACAGGACGGGCGCGAGGAAATGCACCGCCAGGGGCTGGCCGACGACCAGCTTTCCGTGATCTCCAAGGCACATCTGCGCTACGAAGGCACGGACACGGCCCTGGTCGTGGATTTCACCGATCTCGATGCCATGGTCGCCAGCTTCGAAGACGCGCACCGCCAGCAGTTCGGCTTCATCTCACCCGAAAAGAGCCACATCGTGGAAGCCCTGTCGCTTGAGGTGGTCGGCGGCGGCGAAGTGCTGGAAGACCCGGTTCACGAAATCGGCCCGGCGACCCCGCCCGACGCGCTGGCCCGCGTATCGATGTATGCGGCCGAACAAAGCCATGAAACGCCGGTTTATGACCGCAACGCCATGCGGCCCGGCTGCGTGGTCGATGGGCCCGCCATCCTGATCGACGCCAACGCCACAACCGTGCTTGAGCCCGGCTGGCGCGCCGAGGTCACGCGGCACGACCATCTGGTGCTGACCCGTGTGACCGCGCTGCCCAAGCGGGTCGCCATCGGCACCCAGGCCGACCCGGTAATGCTTGAAGTGTTCAACAACCTGTTCATGTCGATCGCCGAGCAGATGGGCGGCGTGCTGCAGAACACGTCTTACTCGGTGAACATCAAGGAGCGGCTGGATTTCTCTTGCGCCATTTTCGACACGGCGGGCGACCTGGTGGCCAACGCACCGCACATTCCGGTCCATCTTGGATCGATGAGCGATAGCGTGAAGACGGTGATGCGCGAGCGCGCCGGCACCATGCGGCCGGGCGACGTGTTCATGCTCAACACGCCCTATAACGGCGGCACCCATCTGCCGGACGTCACCGTCATCACGCCGGTGTTCGAACAGGGCGGCGCGGACGTGCTGTTCAATGTTGCCTCACGCGGCCACCATGCGGAACTCGGCGGTATCACGCCAGGCTCCATGCCACCCGACTCGACACATATCGACGAGGAAGGCGTGCTGCTCGACAATGTGCAGTTGGTCAGCGCGGGCACACTGCTGGAGAAGGAGTGTGAAGCCGCCTTCACCAACGCGCGCTACCCGACGCGCAATTTTCACCACAATCTCGGTGACCTGAAGGCCCAGATCGCGGCCAACGAGAAAGGCGTGCAGGAGCTGCACAAGATGATCGAGCATTTCGGGCTCGGCGTGGTCCGGGCCTATATGCAGCACGTCCAGGATAATGCCGAGGAATCGGTACGCCGGGTGATCGACACGCTGGGAGAGGGCAGCTTCACCTACAAGATGGATATCGGGGCGACGATATCGGTGGCCATCCACGTCGACAGGGCGGCGCGGTGCGCCACCATCGACTTTACCGGCACCTCGCCCCAGCAAAACAACAATTTCAACGCGCCGTCGGCGATCTGCGTGGCGGCGACGCTCTACGTGTTCCGCACGCTGGTCGATGACGCGATCCCGCTCAACGCGGGCTGCCTCAAGCCGCTCAATATCGTTATTCCCGATGACTGCATGCTGAACCCGAAATACCCGGCCGCGGTGGTCGCCGGCAATGTCGAGACGTCGCAGGCGATCACCGACACGCTGTTCGGCGCGCTCGGCGTGATGAGCGCAGCCCAGGGCACGATGAACAACTTCACCTTCGGCAACGCCAACCACCAGTATTACGAAACCATCTGCGGCGGCTCGGGCGCGGGGCCGGATTACGACGGGGTGGACGCGGTCCATACCAACATGACCAACACGCGCCTGACCGATCCGGAAGTGCTGGAATGGCGTTTCCCGGTGCTGCTGGAATCATTCTCGATCCGGCGCGGCTCGGGCGGGGTGGGAGAACATCGCGGCGGCGACGGGGTGATCCGCCGTATCCGCTTCCGTGAAGCGATGACGGCGTCCGTTCTGTCGGGCCACCGGCTGGTGCCGCCTTACGGGGTGGCCGGCGGAGGACCGGGCAAGATCGGCCGCAACTGGGTAGAACGCGCCGACGGCACGGTCGAGGAGCTGGAAGGCACCGATTCCACCGAACTCAGCGCCGGCGAAGTCATCGTCATCGAAACCCCCGGCGGCGGCGCCTACGGCAAACCTAAAATATGACCCAGCTCGACGGGGTCGAGATATTCACCCGCTGGTGGCGGCCCGCCGAAGACGATGGGCCGGTTCTGGTGTTTCTGCATGACGGGCTCGGCTGCACAGACAGCCTGCGGGACTTTCCGGACGCGTTGGCCGGTGCGCTGGGGCTGGGGGCTTTCGGCTATGACCGCTGGGGCTATGGCCGCTCGGCGGCCCGGCCCGAGTTGCCGGTGGACTTGATGGAGGATTGCGCCGCCCGCCTGCCCCGTCTGCTGGAGGCCGCCGGAATCGATGATTACGCCGTGATCGGCCATTCCGACGGTGGCACCATCGCGCTGCTGCACGCAATGACCAACCCGCCCGGCCTGCACGCCACTGTCAGCATCGCGGCCCATGTCCATGACGACGACGCGTCGACCGCCCGGCTTGCCCGCCATGGGACGATGGCGGCCGCCGGCAAGGCGCCCGACTGGCTGGTCCGCTTTCACGGCGAGAAAGCGCGCGCGACCCGGCTGATGGCGGAATGGGTGCGGGTCTGGCGCGCTTCATTCGATGCGGGCTGGGATCTCACGGAACGGCTCGGCGAAATCCAGGGACCGTTGCTGGCGCTGCATGGCGCGGCCGACGATTATGGCCTGGCGGGCCAGCTCGCCACCATCGCCGCCGCCGTGCCCCATGCCGAAACATTGCTGCTGCCGGGGCTGGGGCATTTTCCGCACCTGGAAGACGAGGCGGCAGTGGTGACGCGGGTGGCCGAATTCCTGCGTCCACTTATTTGAGTCGGCCCCGGGGCCGGTTCCGCGTAAACGGAAATTTCCTAGAACTCGCCGGGCAGCGGGGCGCCCTGTTCGCGGCGGGCGAGCTTGCGGCAGTAGAAATTCCAGAACCCGTCGACTTGGCGCTGGCCCTCCAGCGTCATGCCGGCCACGCCGAGATCGGAGTCGGGAAGCCAGCCCCAGCCATAGCGGGACGCGCCGGCGGCGAGCTGCTGGGCGCAGGCCTTTTCGATGAACAGAGCACGCAGCACCGCCACCTTGACCGATGGGCCAACCACCAGCGCGCCGGCATTGCCGAGCAGCACCACGCGCGCATCGCCAAGCGCGTCGGCGATGGCGCCCGCCGGCGCCCCGGCATCGGCAACACGCGCCCAGGCGCCCTCGAAATGCTTGCCCTCATCGCCCGCCGGCGACAGGGGCGCGTCGGTCGCGGCGAACACGGCGACCGCCGGCGCTTCCGTCCAGACCGCCGCGGCGACATCATCGCGGGCACTGAAAACCGCCGAAAACAGGGGGCCTTCCGGTAGCGCACCGGTAGCGCCGTCACCCCCCATTCCGGAAAGCGGTATAGTGTGCAAACTATTTTCATCGCGAATTTCTGACAGCGCGAGCCCGGCGCGCTTGGTGGTGAACTCGGCGCCATCGCGCACCGCCACGGCCCCCGCGCACAACGCCTCGTGGCCCTCGTTGGCGAGCACGCGATGGGCCAACGTCAGTTCGTCCTCCGACGAGCCGGCGGGGCTCGGAGATGCGGTGAACGGCCTCGCCGCCTTGCGCCTGAGAAAGCCCCAGGCGGCGGCGACATCGTCATCGGACAGGTGCAGCCGGGCAGCGCCGGCGCCTGTCGCGGGCGCCCAGCCATAGCCCGAACCGTTGGCCAGAAGCTGCGCGGCGCAGGCCTGCTCAAGCAGCACGCCGGCGATCACACAATGCGCGATGGTCGGGCCGCAATAGGTGACGCCGTGGTTCTGCATCAGTACCGCATCGGCGCCGCCCAGCGCCTCGGCCAGCCCCCTGCCCATCCCGGCATCGATGATCAAGTTGGAGGTTACGCGATAGCGCGGCACCTGCGGGGTGAAATAGGCCCCGGCACGGGTCACCGGGACCAGCGCCTCGTCGATCATCGCCATCACGCCGGCTGAATAGGGGTGGGTGTGGCCGATACACATCACGTCGGGGCGGGCGCGGAAAATCTCGCCATGGATCGGCCATTCGGCGTGACGCTGGGCCTCGCCGGCGATCTTG
>JAZFSB010000444.1:0-4818 GCA_036445935.1 Alphaproteobacteria bacterium
GTGCGCTGGTTCCGCGGGATCGTCCGGAAAGGAATGAGTGGGGTGGACACGTCATCGTCCAATGCCGTGCCGCGTAGGACGCAGTTCGCGATCAACAGGGGCAGGGAGCTGGATTGCGGGCTACCATGAATCGAGCCGCCCACGGTTTCATGCCGATTGCAATGGGACTCATTGCTGAATTCGCCGGAATTGAAAGCGGATTCTTTGTCATGGGTGGGCTTCTCCTGATGGTCGTGATATTTGCGGCACTGTACACGCGGCGCCATCCGGAAATTTTGCGAAGCGCTAATTAACCGTCGGTCGCGGGAAATTCAGGGAGACATGGCGTGACCAGGGAACAGGAGAAAATCCCGCTTCGCGTCCAGGCGGCGGTCTACGGGGCGGCGACATTCAGCAACACCATGCCAAACATGTCGTGGGTGGTCATGCCGCTGTGGGTTGCATCGCTCGACGTGCCGGCGGTGATGATCGGGATAGCTCTTGGTTGCCGCCATATTGGGCCGGTGCTGCTGTCGATCCATGGTGGTGTTCTGATGGATCGGTTCGGCATTCGCCGCATGATGCTGATTTTCGCCACGATCGGTGTGATCGCGCCGCTTTTGTTTCCCCTTTTCCCCTTTATCGGGGCGGTTATCGTGTTGCAAATGATCGTCGGTCTGGTTGATTCCCTGGGCTGGGTGGGGGCGCAGGCATTGGTCGGCCGGGAAATGAAAGGCGATCCAAAATATGGTGGCAGGATGTCGTTTTGCACCCGGCTCGGGCTTTTCGCCGGACCGCCGCTTGCTGGACTTTCCTGGGATTTGATCGGGCCGTTTGGCGGGTTTGTGATGGTAAGCCTGTGGTCTGGCGGCATTCTCGTCTCTCTCATGCTGCTGCGGGGCACCGGAGTCGGCGGGGCGCTAGATTCACAACAGGCGGCCCCGGTGCCCTTGTCGTTGAAATCCTTGCTTCCCCGGCTTTCCGATTATCGAGCCGCGTTTCGGCTTCTCGCCCTGCCGGCAATGAGCTTCATCATGGTTATGACGATGCTCCGCCATGTTGGTGGCGGTATTCAGGGGTCGTTTTATGTCGTCTATCTGGAAGGGATCGGAATTTCGGCGACCATGATCGGCGTGCTGCTGACAGTGAGCGGCGTTTTTGGTCTGGCGGGTTCGCTCGGTGTGGCGCCCTTGCTGCGATTCCAGCGCGCACACTGGTTCTTGCTGTGGACCGTTATCGTATCGCTGGTTTTTGTCGTCATAACGCCGGCGTTGACGGGATTGCCTGAACTGATGCTAGCGACGGGGTTACGCGGCGGGGCGTTGGCGGCCAGTCTGGTTCTGCTGATGACACTGATCGCGCGGGTTGCTGGACCCCAGCTGCAGGGCCAGGCAATGGGGTTGCGGGTTACGCTCAACCAGATGGTCTGGTTCATCGTGCCGATAACGATGGGGGCGCTAATCGACCTTATCGGTATGGCGGCAAGCTTTTATCTGATTGGGGCGGTGACATTGGGGTTGATGGTGTTCGCTGGATTGCGCGCGGCCCGTACGCGGCCATTCGACGAATATGATGGAGCCAGTGGTTCCGGATAGTACACCATCAAATTTCCGCTACTGGAATTCGTTCGGCAAGGAACTGCAACGACGTCGGATATCCCGGACGCGGAAGCCGAAACCGATAACGACGACAACGGTCTCGAAGCGCCGCTTGATGAATAGGGCGCTTACACGCCGTTTGATTCATCTTCAATTTGCTTCTGGTCTTTCTGGAACGCGTCGCTAAACGCCGCGGCAAAAATTCCCGTTGGCATCGCAATCAAACCGATTGCCGACAATGCCGCGATGCTTGCGAATAACTTCCCGATTACGGTAATGGGATAGACATCGCCATATCCGACTGTCGTGAATGTCGCGATCGCCCACCAGAGGGCACGCGGAATGCTGCCAAAGGCTTCAGGCTGCGCGGCGCGCTCGACGAAGTACATGACCGATGCCGAGATAACCAGAACGAACATCGCCAATCCGGCGGTAACCACCAATTCGTATCGGCGTTCCATGATCGCCGTCGCAAGCCCCTTCAGGGCGCGTGATACCGGCCCCAGCCGCGCCAGCTTCAATATCCGAAGCAGGCGAAGAATTCGAATCAGAAAAACATCACTGCCACCGATCCCGATCAGGAAGGGAACAATCGCGATCAGGTCGATCAATGACTGTGCGGAGATAATGAACCGTACGCGTCCGGATATGCCGAGAAATTCCGGTCGTTCGCCGGCAACCCAAAAACGGATGGCATACTCGACTGTAAAAATCGCAAGAAAAATCAGATTCGTTACATAAAAAATGTCCGAGAAATTATTTCTGATGGAATTTTCTGTTTCGAGAATTACCGAAACAACACTGATTACAACGACAGCGCTTATAAATATATTTGCGGGGGAAAGACCCGGTTGGGTCCACGCCTCAACATCGAACTGCCGGAACAATCTCTGCCGCATGTTGGAAAACATGTCATTCCTCATTAGTCGGATACACCCTTCACTTTTCCATTCAACAATCCCGCTGTCCAACTGTCCAATTCGGCAAGCGCTTTGCCATCACTTCTTCTCTCCCCGCGCTTGACTCTCCAAGCCGCGAACGATAAGAACAAAAACAGAACATTTAGTGTATCGACGTGAAGAGGCTTCATGCCCCGGGACCCTATATCGCTGGCCCCCGGCCGCTTTACCGTCCCCGGCCCCCGGCGGGACCGGCGGATAGCGAGCTTGCGCGCACGCATCCGCCGAATTGAAGGAAGCGCGGCAGCGGGCGGTACGGCAGTTCCACTGGGCATCGCGGCGCTCGACACCCATCTGCCGGGCGGCGGGCTGGCGCGGGGCGCCCTGCACGAAATCGCGGCCGAGAGCCCGGGCGATGCCGGCGCTGGTATCGGGTTCTGTGCCGTCCTGCTGGCCCGTCTGCTGCGCGGGCAAGGCGGGCCGGTGCTGTGGTGCCAAAAGCGCGCGGCGCTCGATGCGGGTGAGATCTACCCGCCCGGCCTCACCCGTTTTGGGCTCGATCCCGCCCGGCTGATCGCGGTTCACGCCCGGCGTGACAAGGACGTGCTGTGGACGCTGGAAGAAGGGCTGGCCAGCGCGGCAACGGCCGCCGTGCTGGGCGAGATCGGCGCGCTCGACCTGACCGCGAGCCGGCGGCTCCAACTCGCCGCCGAGCGCGCGCGTACGCCCGCGATCCTGCTGCGCCTGGCGGCGCGCGCGGGGGATAATTCGGCGGCGACGACCCGCTGGCGCATCGCCGCCATGCCCAGCCGCCCGGGTGGCCACGCGGCCGCACTGAATGAGCCGGGCGAACCCTGCTGGCGGGCGCGGCTGACGCGCTGTCGCGGTGGGACACCGGGCGCATGGACCATGGAATGGCGTAATGAAACGGGTGATCTCACTTTGGCTGCCCCGGTTCGCGACCGACCGGTTCAGTCGTGCCGCGCGGCAGCGCGCTGAGGCGCCGTTCGCGTTGGTGCTGGAGCACCGCGCGGCGCTTGGCCTCTATGCCGTCAACCAGGCCGCCGAACAGGCCGGACTGCGGCCGGGCATGGCGCTGGCCGATGCTCGCGCCATGATGCCAGCGCTCCGCATCGCGCCCGCGACCCCGCGCGAGGATGCCGCCGCCCTTGCCCGGCTGGCCGACTGGTGTGGACGCTACAGCCCGTGGACCGCCGCGGGCCGGCCCGATACCGACCCGTATGGCAGGGAAGAGACCGCCGCCGCTGGTGGCGATCCGTTCCAGTCTCTGGAAGGCGGCGGCGGTGCCGGGCTGTGGCTGGACGCGACCGGCTGTGCCCATCTGTTCGGCGGCGAAGGGGCGATGCTTGATGACCTTGTCACGCGCGTCCGTGGCCTTGGTTTTTCGGCTCGTGCGGCGATGGCCGATACACCGGGCTGCGCCTGGGCGATAGCGCGCTTTTCACCCGGTGGCGAGGCCTGGATGACGGTTCCCCCCGGTGGTGCGGCGGCGGCGCTGGCGCCGCTGCCGGTGGCGGCGCTGCGTCTCGGTCCGGCCATCGCCGCCGGGCTGCACGGGCTCGGCCTCCGCCGCATCGCCGACCTTGCCGACCTGCCCCGCGCCCCTCTCGCCGTACGCTTCGGCGAGAAGGTCATGGCCCGGCTCGATACCGCGCTCGGCCGTCGCGCCGAGTCTTTGTCGCCCGAACGCCACCGTCCGCCGCTGGCCGCCCGGCTCGCCTTTCCCGAACCGCTCGGCCGCACCGAGGATATCGCCGCCGCGCTCGACGTTCTGCTCGCCGAGTTATGCCGCACGCTTGAGCACGAGGCCAAGGGCGCGCGGCGGCTTACCCTTGTGCTCTACCGGACGGACGGGTCGCTGGCGCGGCACGCCATCGGCACCGCCCGACCGAACCGCGACCCGGCCCATCTGGCGCGGCTGTTCGTCGGACGGCTTGAGGACATCGACCCTGGTTTTGGCATTGAGGAGATCATGCTGGCCGCCACCGTCGCCGAGACGCTGGCCGCCGATCAGCTTGGCCTGGAAGGGCGTGCGCGGGACGGGACAGCCGATCCGGCGGCGCTGGAGGCGCTGATCGACCGGCTGGCCAATCGGCTGGGCGCGGACGCGGTGCAAAGGGCGGTGTTCCGCGAAAGTCATCTGCCGGAGCGCGCCGCGGGCTTTCGCCCGGTTGGTGGCAGACCCGGCCCCGCGATCATCGGCGCGCTGTCGCCCAACCCGCGCCCGGCCTGCCTGCTGCGCCCACCCGAAGCCATCGAGACGCTCGGCGGCGAGCCCGGCGGCGAGCCGGCGCGGTTCCGCTGGCGCCGCGTGCTGCACC
>JAZFSB010000445.1:0-12185 GCA_036445935.1 Alphaproteobacteria bacterium
GCGGCGCACGGCTTCGGTCAGCGCGCCACCTTCCTCATAGCCGACATAGCCGGGCGGCGCGCCGATCAGCCGCGCCACCGAATGCTTTTCCATGTATTCCGACATGTCGATGCGCACCATCGCGCTATCGTCGTCGAACAGGAATTCAGCCAGTGCCTTGGTCAGCTCGGTCTTGCCCACGCCGGTCGGGCCAAGGAAGACAAAAGAGCCGATCGGCCGGTTCGGGTCCTGCAACCCGACGCGGGCGCGGCGCACCGCCTCAGAGACGGCCGTAATGGCTTCCGCCTGGCCGACGACGCGTTTCCCCAGCGCCTGCTCCATCGCCAGCAGCTTTTCGCGCTCGCCTTCCATCATCTTGTCGACCGGAATGCCGGTCCAGCGCGACACCACGGCGGCGATGTCGGCGTCGGTCACTTCCTCCTGCAGCATGCGGCCTTCGTCGCCCGAGCCGGCTTCGCCGATCCGGCGTTCCAGGTCGGGGATTACGCCGTACATCAGCTCGCCCGCGCGGGTCAGGTCGCCCTCGCGCTGGGCGCGCTCAAGCTCGATGCGGGCCTGGTCGAGTTCCTCGGCGACCTTCTGCGAGGACGCCAGCTGCTGCTTTTCGCTTTGCCAGACGCGGGTCAGCGCGCCCGCCTGTTCCTCAAGGTCGGCAAGTTCGCTTTCGAGCTTCTCAAGCCGGTCGCGCGACGCGGTATCGGTTTCCTTGCGCAGCGCCTCGCGCTCGATCTTCAGCTGGATGATGCGCCGGTCGAGCTCGTCAATTTCCTCGGGCTTGGAATCGACTTCCATGCGCAGCCGGGACGCCGCCTCGTCGACCAGGTCGATCGCCTTGTCGGGCAGGAACCGGTCCGCGATATAGCGGTTGGACAAAGTCGCGGACGCCACGATGGCGCTGTCGGTAATGCGCACCCCGTGATGCACCTCGTATTTTTCCTTCAGGCCGCGCAGGATCGAGATGGTGTCCTCGACCGTCGGCTCGGCGACAAACACCGTCTGGAAGCGTCGCGCCAGCGCCGCGTCCTTTTCGATATGTTTGCGGTATTCGTCCAAAGTGGTGGCGCCGATGCAGTGCAGTTCGCCCCGCGCCAGCGCCGGTTTCAGCATGTTGGACGCGTCCATCGAGCCCTCTGCCGCGCCCGCGCCGACCAGCGTGTGCAACTCGTCGATGAACAGCACGATCTCGCCCTCGCAGGCGCTGATTTCCTGCAGCACCGCCTTGAGCCGTTCCTCGAATTCACCGCGGAACTTGGCGCCGGCGATCAGCGCGCCGAGATCGAGCATCATGAGGCGCCTGTTGCGCAGCCCTTCCGGCACGTCGCCCTGGACGATGCGCTGGGCCAGCCCCTCGACGATGGCGGTCTTGCCCACGCCGGGTTCGCCGATCAGCACCGGGTTGTTCTTGGTCCGACGGGCCAGCACCTGAATGGTGCGGCGGATTTCCTCGTCGCGTCCGATCACCGGGTCGAGCTTGCTGTCGCGCGCCCGCTCGGTCATGTCGATGGCGTATTTCTTGAGCGCCTCATAGGCGTTTTCGGCGGTCGCGCTGTCGGCCGTGCGGCCCTTGCGGATGTCGTTGATCGCCGCATTGAGACCCTGGGCCGTGACACCGGCATCGGTCAGGATTTTGGCCGACGGTGTTCCGGCCGCCAGGGTGAGCGCGAGCAGCAGCCGCTCGGCGGTGACATAGCTGTCGCCGGCCTTGTTGGCGATTTGCTCGGCTGCCTCGAACAGCCGCGCGGTTTCCGGCGCGAGGTAGATCTGCCCGGCGCCGCTGCCCTCGACTTTCGGCAGCTTGCCCAGCTCGGTCTCGACGCCCGTCCGCGCCCGGGCGTGGTCGCCGCCGGCGGCCGCGATCAGGTTGGCGGCAAGTCCTTCCTCGTCATCGAGCAGGATTTGAAGAATATGTTCAGGGGTAAAACGCTGATGACCGGCGCGTAACGCCAGCGATTGGGCCGCCTGGATGAACCCACGCGACCGCTCTGTGTATTTCTCGAACTCCATATCGTGCAACTCCCTTCAGAGACATTGCCCGTACAGCTCCCTCTTCAGAGGCAAGTCTATACGCCGGAACCCGTTAAGGCGTTCCGAAGGAGATATGGATATTTTGATTGCCCGGCACAAGACCGGGCGCCCGAGAGCAAGCTTTAGCTTGGTTGTTCGATGGGTTCCTTGACCGGACCGGTTTCGTTCCTCCGGGGTCTGCGGCGACGCGGTGTCCGTCTTTCGGGGGCGGTGGGAGCGGTTGGTTCCGGGGTATCCCCGCTGACCGTCTCGGCCGTGGGTTCGGCGGCTGGCTCATCCGCGGCTGGTTCAGAAATCGCCGCTGGCGTCTCTACAACCGGTTCCGCGGTCGCTTCGGCCGCCCCGTTGGCGCCGTTGCTCCCATTCGCCGGTTGTTCGGGCTGGTAGGCCGGCTGTTCGGGCCCGGTGCCGCTCAGGTTGTCTTCCTGGGTTTCGGGGTTGTTGTTGGCGTTATTGCCAGAAGCGTTGTTGGCGTTCTGGATTCGGTAATAGTGCTCGGCGTGCTGATAGTAGCTCTCGGCCATCACACGATTTCCGGCGATTGTCGCCTCTCGTGCCAGGGTGAGATATTTTTCAACCACCTGCTGGGCGCTGCCACGCACTTTGATTTCGGGGCCGCTGCTTTCGAAATTCTGCGAGCGTCCCGGTCCGTTGCGTCTTCCGCCGCCACCGCTCCGGCCTCTCGGCCGTCGGGAATTAGGGCCTGGTCTCATGACACCTTTTCCGATTTTTACCTTGCAAGTCGTCCCCGGGCCGCGGCGGGTCTATATTCCCGCATTTACCCTTGCCACGTGCGAACCGTCCACCGGTTCACCGGGCAATTGTGCGCAGCCTTTTCATGGACTGTGGGGCGCGAAGCCGTTTGGCCATCAAGTCGCTACCCGAAGCTAAAATAGGCGTATTCGTTGTGGTTTCCAACCTTTTTTTTCAGTTCCCCGACAGGATATCAGCGGGCTGTGCGATCCCAAGGGCGGCGCAGCGCGCGATTCCGGAAATGTCGCGCTTCTCACCCACCAGACGACAGCCTTCGGCGGAAAATATCTCAATAATACCAGTAAATTGACCTAATCCAGCCTCAATGAGCACGATACCGTCCGGAGCAAGCAGCCGGGCGATTTGGCCAGCGATCGCGCGATAGGCGGCATATCCGTCGGGTCCGCCATCAAGCGCCAGGCGGGGTTCGTGCAGGGTGATTTCGGCCGCCAGTGTCCCCAGCGCGCCACTTGCGATATAGGGCGGGTTGCACAGAATCAGCTCAAATTGCCCGTCGAGCGCCGCCCCCCAATCGCTGACGCAGAAGCTGACGCGGTCATCGATGCCAAGCCGCACCGCGTTTTGCCGCGCGATTTCGATTGCCGCCGGGCTCAGATCGACGCCCAGTCCCCGCGCACGCGGCCGTTCGGCCAGCAAGGTCAGCAAAAGGCAGCCGCTGCCGACGCCGAGATCCAGCACGTTTGCGGCACTTGCCGCCGGCAGCAGGTCAAGCGCTGCCTCGATCAGGGTTTCGCTGTCGGGGCGGGGGTCAAGTACCGCGGGCCCGACACTGAAGTCGCGGCTCCAGAATTCGCGCTTTCCCAGCAGATGCGAGACTGGCTCGCGGTTGGCGCGGCGACGGACCAAGGCGGCGAAACGGCTAGCCGCGTCAGGCGCCAGCGCCCGGCCTGGATCAGTCACCAGCGCCGCCCGCGTCACGCCGGCCGCGTGCGCCAGTAAAATTCCGGCATCAACCCGCGCCGTCTCGATGCCGACCGCTTTCAGGGTCCGGGTGGCTTCGTCCAGCGCGTGGCCGAGCGTCACCGGTGCCGCATTGTCCGCCAGGGTCAATTCAATTCCGCCAGGCGCGTGGCCTGGTCCTCGGCGATCAGCGCATCGACAATTTCGTCCAGCGCCTCGCCCGCGATGACGCGGTCCAGCTTGTGCACGGTGAGCCCGATGCGATGGTCGGTAACCCGGCCCTGCGGAAAGTTATAGGTGCGGATGCGTTCCGACCGGTCGCCGCTGCCGACCTGGCTGCGCCGGCTGGCGGCGCGATCGGCGTCAAGCTGTTGGCGCTGATGATCGTAAAGCCGGGCGCGCAGTACCTTCATCGCCTTGGCGCGGTTCTTGTGCTGCGATTTCTCATCCTGCTGGGTGACCACGATACCGGTCGGCAGATGGGTGATGCGCACGGCACTGTCGGTGGTGTTGACGTGCTGGCCGCCAGCGCCCTGCGAGCGGTAGGTGTCGATGCGCAGGTCCTTGTCCTCGATCGCGACATCGACTTCTTCGGCTTCGGGCAGTACGGCGACGGTCGCCGCCGATGTGTGGATGCGCCCGCCCGACTCGGTCTCGGGTACGCGCTGCACGCGGTGTACGCCCGATTCGAACTTGAGGTGGGCGAACACGCCCTTGCCGGATATCTCGACGACCGCTTCCTTGACCCCGCCGATGCCGGTGTCGCGGAAGTTCATGGTTTCGTACCGCCAGCCCTGGCGTTCGGCATAGCGCTGATACATGCGGAACAGGTCGGCGGCGAACAAAGCCGCTTCGTCGCCGCCGGTGCCGGCACGAATTTCCAGAATGGCGTTCTTTTCGTCAGCCGCGTCCTTGGGCAGCAGCAGCACGTTGAGGCGACGTTCAATTTCCGGCAGGCGCGCGCGCGCGTCGGCGAATTCCTCAACCGCCATCGCCTGCATCTCGGCGTCGTCGGGATCGGCCACCAGTGATGCCAGCTCCACGATCTCCTCGCGCAGCGTATCAAGCTCGATGATACAATCGACGACCGGCGTCAACTCGGCATATTCCTTGGCGTAGCGGGCGTAATCCTCGGCCCCGGGCGGTGGCGAGCCGGACATCAGGGCTGTCAACTCTTCGTGCCGGGCGACCACGCCATGCAGCTTGTCGTCGATACTCAACAATTTGTCTCCTCATCACCACTGTCACTCACCGCGAAAAGCAGGGACAGCAGCCGCTCGGCCTCTTCGGTGTCGATCCCGGCCTCGGCCAGGCGGCGCAGCCCCTCGGACGGGTTATGTAGCAGCCGGTTGACCAGAAGCCGCGTTGCCGCGTCGGCATCGTCCGGCGCATCGCCCAACGCGGCCAGACGCTGGGTCTCGAAATGCTCGCGCAGAGCGGCGACCAGCGGGCTTGCCTCGCGCGCCTGGCGCTCGCGCAGAAAGCGCGCGACTTCATCGTCGATGATCCGCTCGGCGGCGGCGGCTTCCGTATCGCGTCGCGCCAGCCCTTCCAGCGCAATCGTTTCCAGATCGCCGAGATCATACAGGAAGGCGTCATCAAGTTCGTTTACCGCCGGCTGCACGTCACCCGGCACCGCGGCATCAATCAGAAATACCGGTCGGCGGCGTCGCGCGGCCAGCGCCGCCTCGACCATGGGCCGGGTCACCACGTGCCGGCCGGACGCGGCGGCTGTGATCACGATATCGGCATCCACGAGCGTGTCCGCAAGCCCATCCCACGGCGCATGGTGCCCACCCAGCCTGCGCGCCACTGCCTCGGCCTGCGGGCCGATGCGGGCGGTTACGACCAGGTCCGGGATGCCGGCGCGGTGCAGGTGATCGGCGATCAGTGTCCCCATCTCTCCGGTGCCGACCAGCAAGGCGGTGCAGCCATCCAGCGCGCCGTGCAGATTGTGGGCGATCCGCTCGGCGGCGGCGGCAATCGATACTGGCCGCTCGCCGATGGCGGTTTCCGTGCGCACCCGCTTGGCGGCGCGATAGGCGGCCTGCAGCATGGCGTCGAGTTCCGCGCCGATCATGCCGGCCTCGCTGGCGAAACGGTGGCTGTCCTTGACCTGGCCCAGCACCTGCGGCTCGCCGACGATCAGACTGTCAAGCGAGGCGGCGACGCCGAACAGGTGACGCAACGCCGCGCGCCCGCTGATGGCGTAGCACTGCTCCTCCAGCCCGGCGCGGGTCAGCCCGGTATCGTGTCCGAATTGCTGAAATACGATATCGGCGGCGCGCGCGGCGTCGTCATGCACGCATTCAACCTCGACCCGGTCACACGTTGACAGCACCAGCGCTTGGGTGAGGCCGGCCGACCGGAGGCGTGCGAGAAAGGCGGGTTGGGCGGACTCGTCGAAATAAAGGCGCTCGCGCAGCCCGGCGCTGCTGGAACGGTGATTGGCCCCGACTACGACGAGCCTGGAAATGTCGGGCATGTCAGCCATCATCGCTAACGATACGGGGCAAGCCGCTCGATCAGCGCATCGAGCGGCGCTTCTTGCTGATCACCGCTGTCGAGATCGCGCAGCGTGACGGCGCCGCGCGCCAGCTCGTCGGGGCCGATGATTATTGCGGCGCGGGCGTTCAGGCGGTTGGCGCGCTTCATGCGGCGGCTGAGATTGCCGCGAAAGGCAAGCTCGACCATCACCCCGGTCCCGCGCAGCCGATGGGCTAGCCGCATTGCTTCGTCCTCGACCTCCTTGTTGACCGGAACCACGGCGATTGGGCGTGGTGCGTCGGGCACGTTTTCGGCCAGCATGGCGAGCCGCTCAATGCCAGCCGCCCAGCCGATGCCGGGCACCTTGGGTCCGCCCATCTGGGACACCAGCCCGTCATAGCGCCCGCCGGCCAGCACGGTGCCCTGGGCGCCAAGCGCTTCGGTGGTGAACTCGAAGGCGGTGTGACAGTAGTAATCCAGTCCGCGCACCAGTCGTGTGTTGAGCGCATAGGCGATGTCCAGCGCATCGAGCCCGGCGCGCACGGCGGCGAAAAAATCAGCCGATTCCGCATCCAGGCTGTCGGAGAATTCCGGCGCGCCGGCGATAATCTGGCGGTCGCCCTTGTCCTTGGAATCGAGAATGCGCAGCGGATTGCGGACAAGTCGCGCGCGGCTGTCTTCCGACAGGCTGTCCGCGTGATCGTCGAAATAGGCGACCAGGCGGGTGCGATAGGCGGCCCGGCTTTCCGTGTTGCCGAGTGTGTTCAGCTCCAGCGTGGTGCGGCCCAGGATGCCGAGCTCGTCCAGAATCTGCGCGCCGAGCGCAATCGTTTCGATATCGGCGAGCGGCTCGGCCACGCCCAGCAGCTCGACCCCGATCTGGTGGAACTGGCGGAACCGTCCCTTCTGGGGGCGTTCGTAGCGGAACATGGGGCCGCGATAGAAATATTTGAGCGGCAGGTTCTGCGCCAGGCCGCTCGAGATCAGCATGCGCGCTACCCCGGCGGTGCCCTCGGGGCGCAGCGTCACCTCGTCGCCACCCTTGTCGGTGAAGCTGTACATCTCCTTGGTGACGATGTCCGAGGTATCACCCAGGGTGCGCTTGAACACCTCCGAGAATTCGAAGATCGGGGTGGAAATTTCCTCGAATCCGAAGCGCGTCGCCGCGCTCAGCGCGACCGTCTCGATATGGCGGTGACGGCGTGATTCGTCGGGTGGAATGTCACGCGTGCCGCGAACCGGCTGAAGATTGGACACGGTCGTCGTCTCTATTGCCGCAGGCGCGAGAGCAAAGCGGCTGGTTCCAGCGAAACGTCGCGCCGTACGTCGCCGATGGGCCCAAGCGACGGGATCAGCTGGCCATCGATCAGAATATCCAGCCCGCCGGCATTGCCGGTGGTCAGCATGACTGGCCGGCCGGGTGGAACGGCATAGATCTCGCCCGCGCGCATCAGCCGCGAAAATACCCGGCGATTGTCTTCATCGCGCAACTCGACCCAGCTTGCCGATGCCGCGCGCAACACCACCCGCCCGACGAGGTTTAGCGACTCCGGTGCGGCGACCGCGACCTGGGCGGGTGGCGGCGCGCTCGGCAAGGATTCCGCGACGGGTTCGGGAATTGACGCCGCTGGCTCGGGCGCGGGGGTCGGCTGGGCGGCGGGTTCAGGGGCGGGCTCGGGTGCGACGCTGGCAACCGGCGCGGGTTCGGGGGCAGGTTCGGCGGCGGGCGCTTCGACGACCGGCGCCGGTTCTGGCTGGGCTGCAGGTTCGGGTTCTGTAGCCAGTTCAGGGGCTGTTGCCTCGGCCACCGTAGCCGGTTCAGGGGCTGTCACCTCGGCCACCGGGGCCGGTTCAGGGGCTGTCGTCTCGGCCACCGGGGCCGGAGTCGGCGGAGCGGGACTTTCCACCGGTGTTGATTGGGCCGGCGCCTCGGCGGTCGGCGCCGGTTCGGGGGTCGCTTCAGGTGCGGGAGCGGTCGATTCAGGCGCGCCTGGCGGTGATGGCGGCGGCCCACTTTCCATGCCGACCATTTCAGCCAATTGCCGGGGCAGTTCGGCGATCACCTCGCCGGCGTCGCGGCCATTCAGCGTCAGATAATACCAGCCGCCATAGACAATCGCCGCCAGTATGACGGCGACAAGCAGGATGAAGCCGGTCGGCATGCGTCCCTCGGCCATCGGCGAGGGTGGCACCAGGGGCACAGGCGCGCCCAGCCCGTCGGAACCGCTGGCCTCGCGATAGCGGCGCATGACCTCGGGCACGTCGAGGCCGAGATAATCGGCGTAAGCGCGCACGAAACCACTGGCGTAGGTCGTGCCAGGCAGCTCCTGAAAGCGGCCATCCTCAATCGCCTGCAGGAAGGAGGGACGGATACGCAACGTTTCCGCCACTTCGGGCAGTTCCCGCCCATGGGCGACGCGCATATCGCGCAACGCGGCCCCAAATTCGATTGCCTGTGCGCTCAGCTCCACCGTAACGGCTCCCGAGTCTTGCTTGATAATTCCAAGGTTTGTGCCTTCCCGGTCATAACAAATGCGCACCCACGAATTGGCGGAACCCGCAACACGTCACACCGCCGGCGGGCGTGTTGGGAAACCACCGATCCATTATCGGTGGTTAGTAGCAATAAAGAAATCGGCAAATCAACGGTTTCGTTGCATCGTGGCCATTGTGGTTCCGATATTCTGGTCGTGGCAGGGGTGAGAATTGCGGGTTAAACTATGCCATCAACTGGCGACTGAAAGAAAATAAGCCATGACAATCACGGTGGAACCTCTGGATGCGCCGGTCGGCGCGCGCGTTACGGGGGTCGATCTCAGCCGCGCGCTGGAAGAGACGGAATGGACGGCAATCCACCAGGCGTGGCTGGCGCACCAGGTTCTGGTCTTTCCCGGGCAGACGATGAGCGAAGACGACCAGATCCGTTTTTCCCTGCATTGGGGAGAGATGCCGGTGCGGGCGCGCTATGCCGGTCGGCGCGAGGAGGGGCGGCGCGCCCATCAGTCGATCATGCTGGTATCCAATATCCGCGAGGACGGAGTGCCGATCGGCTCCCTGCCGGATGGCGAGATGATGTTCCATTCCGATGGATCATATGACGAGCACCCCTATCGCTACACAACGCTATATGCGCTTGAAGTTCCATCACGGGGCGGCAACACGCTGTTCGCCGACATGTACGGCGCCTATGAGACGCTGCCCGATGATCTCAGGCGGCGGCTGGCCGGTATGCGCGCGCGGCATGGCTATTACGCCGGTCGCGACGTGACGCCTGAAATCATGGCGACGCTTGGCGTTGGCGCCTCGACCGATTGCTGGGAGCATCCGCTGTTCACCGCCCATGAGGAAACCGGCCGGTCAGTGCTGTTCGCGAGCCGTCTGCTGACCCAGTGCCTGATCGGATTGCCCGAGGCCGAAAGCGATGAGTTGCTGCATAAGCTGTTCGACCACGCCGAACGCTCGGAGCTGATTTACGAGCACGTCTGGCAGCCCGGCGATTACGTCATCTGGGACAATCGCTGCATAAACCACGCCAGGACCGACTTCCCCACCGGCGAACGGCGGCTGTTGCGCCGCACCACGGTGCAGGGGGTGCGGCCTGAAGCGGCGTAGAATTCTCAATTCGTCATGCGCGGGCTTGACCCGCGCATGACGAGATTAATTTCAGGCCTTCTAAATCGGTACCTTGTGGTCGCGGGCATAGGCGGTGAGGCGGCGTCTGAGACTGTGGTCGCCGACATCCAGCAGGGTGTCGAGATAGGCGCCGAGCGCGCCAGCATCGACGCTGCGCACCATCGCCCGGACCGCGCCGAGCCGGGCTGGCGACATCGAGATGGTGCGAAAGCCCAGTCCGATCAGGGTCATCGCCTCGACCGGGTTGCCCGCCATTTCACCACATAGCGACAGCGGCACGCCGGCCTCGTCGCAGGCGCGGACCAGCTCTTTCAACATCGACAGCAGTCCGGGTGACAGCACGTCGTAGCGATTGGCCACGCGTGGGTTGCCGCGGTCGGCCGCGAACAGGAACTGGTACAGGTCGTTGCTGCCGACCGACAGGAAGTCGATCCGCGCCAGCAGCGGCTTGAGCTGCCACATCAGCCCCGGCACCTCGAGCATGACGCCGATATGCAGGCTTTCGGGCAGCACCCCGCCACGCTGGCGCTCGCGCTCAAGCTCGCGCTCAAGGATCGCCTTGGCGGCGTCGAACTCGGCGACTTCGGCCACCATCGGGAACATCACGGAAAGCGCGGCCCCGCGCGTCGCGTGGATCAGCGCGCGAAGTTGCTGGCGCAGCATTGCCGGCCGGTCCAGCCCGACCCTGATGGCGCGCCAGCCCATATTGGGATTCCGGTCAAGATTATTGCGCAGATAGGGAAGCTGCTTGTCGCCGCCGATATCGAGGGTGCGGAACATCACCGGCTTGCCACTGGCCGCTTCCAGCACGTTGGCGTAAAGCTCGGTCTGGGCCCCTACGCTGGGCAGCTCGGACCGGACCATGAAGGGAATTTCGGTGCGGAACAGGCCGATGGCGTCGGCGCCGGTTTCCTCGACCTGGCGGACGTCCATCAGCAGGCCGGCATTGAGGCACAGTGATATGCGTGCGCCGTCGCGCGTCACCGCGGGCTCGGCGCGCATCGCGGCATAGACCTGGCGGCGGTCTTCGCGCGTCTGGATGGTTTCGGCGACCATCTGCTGGATGTCTTCCGACGGGCGCACGAAGACCTGGGCGTTGTCGCCATCGACCACCACCGGGTCGCGCGGGTCGATACGGCCCAGCAGGTCGGTGATGCGCCCGACCACCGGAATGTCGAGCGCGCGGGCGACAATGGCGACATGCGCCGTCGCCGAGCCTTCTTCGAGCAGCAGCGCGCGCAGCCGGTGCGGTTCGTAATCCAGCAGTTCCGCCGGCCCCATGTTGCGCGCCAGCAGGACGACGGAGTCGGGCAGCTCGGCATTCGCCGCGGTGCCGTCCTTGCCGGTCAGGTGCTGCATCAGCCGGTTGGTCAAATCCTCGAAATCGTGCATCCCCTCGCGCAGATGCGGGTTGGTGGCAAGGCTCATGCGCGCCCGCATATCGTCCTGCACCTTCTGCACCGCGGCCTCGGCGGTCAGCCCGCCCGAGATCGCCTCGTGGATCCGCCGTACCCATCCGGCGTCGCGCGCCACCAGCCGGTAGGTCTCCAGCACGTCGCGATGTTCACCGGAATCGAGCAGCTCGCTGGCGGCGAGCAGGTCGTCGATGGCGTTGTGCATGGCGGCGAGCGCGTCGGCGAGCCGGCTTTCCTCGGCCTCGGGATCGTCCGAGAACATCTGCGGGATCTGCACGCGCGGCTGGTGGAGCACCGCTTCGCCCATGGCGATGCCGGCATTGATCTGAATGCCGGTCAGGCGCAGCGGCAGGATGGCGTTGCCCTCGGCGCGGACCTGCTCCACCGGGCTGATCAGATCGCCGCCCGCGATCAGCTCGGCGAGCACGACGACGATCATCTCCAGCGCTTCGACCTCTTCCTCGGAATAGCGCCGCCGCGCCTTGTTCTGGATCGCCAGCACGCCGCGCACCCGGCCGCCGCGCACGATCGGCACGCCAAGGAAGGAATGATAGATTTCCTCGCCGGTTTCCGGCCGGTAGACGAAGTTGGGATGGGTTTGCGCGTCGGTCAGGTTGAGCACGTGGGCATGCGCCGCGATATCGCCGACCAGCCCTTCGCCGACCGAAAGCCGGGTCTGATGCACGGCGTCGGGGTTGAGCCCCTCGGTCGCGATCAGTTCCAGCTATTCGCCGGCGCGCCGCACATAGACGGTGCAGACCTCGGCCATGGTCTCGGCGGCGATCACCCGGACCAGGTCGTCGAGACGCTTCTGCGCCGAGCCACTGCCCGCCATGATGGCGCGCACCCGGCGCAAAAGTTGTCTGATCTCGGTTTTCCTAGTCTTCGCCATTACCCCGTTCGGCCCCGGCGTCAGTCTCCATCAAGCCCGTAGGCCGTGTGCAGTGAGCG
>JAZFSB010000446.1:0-4435 GCA_036445935.1 Alphaproteobacteria bacterium
AGGTCGGGACGAAACAGGGATGCGTAATCAAATGCCACGGTCAGATACCTCGCGGGTCGGGCTGGGTAGAGTTCGGGGTTTTCATGGATGAATCATAGCTTGTGGGCCGAATGTCACCAAGCCGCCACGGGGTCATTCCGCGCGGATAGACTCACATTCAGACGGCAATTTTATATAGCGTCGAAATCGGGCGGCGGTGCTGAGTTTGGATCGAAGGCGAAGAAGCGCCAGGTGGCGGCGAGCTCGGGCGCCAGCTTGGCCTCAAGCCGAAGCGTGCCGCGCCGGGGGTGGGGAATTTCCAACGCGCGGGCATGCAGATGCAGTCGTTTGCCACCCGGCACACCATCGATGAAGGCTTCCGCCCCGCCATATTTCCCGTCACCCAGGATCGGGGTGCCCAGCACCGAACAATGCACCCGAAGCTGGTGGGTGCGCCCGGTTTCAGGGTACAGCCCCAACCAGGAGACTCTCCGGCCGGCTTTTTCGATCACCCGGTACCGGCTGACCGCCCGCTTGCCCTCGGCGCTGGGGGCTACCTTGGCGTTGCCGGGCCGTCCCAGCTTTTCCAGCGGTGCGTCGATGACGCCGGCGGCTAACTTGGGGACACCGACCACCAGGGCCCAGTAGAGCTTGTGCGCTTTGCGTCCCCGGAAGGCCGCCGCCAGCGCCGCCGCCGCGCGGGCATTGCGGCCCAGCAGCAGCAACCCACCCGTATCCTTGTCCAGCCGATGCACCAGCCGGGGCCGTTCGGGGGCATCGAATTGCAGCGCATCAAGCAGCGCATCGACATGGCGCGACACGCCGGTGCCGCCCTGTACCGCCAGCCCCGGCGGCTTGTTGATCGCGATCACATCATCGTCACGGTGCACCACGGAACGCCGCAGCCATTCGGCATCGGCGGCATCGGGCGCGGGGCGTGGCCGGGGCACGGGCGCCGACAGATCACCCAGCGGCGGCACCCGGACGGCCTGACCGGTATCGAGCCGGGTCGACGCCTTGACACGGCCGCCATCGACCCGCACCTGGCCGGTACGGCACAGTTTTTCGATCCGCCCGTGCCCGAGACCCGGAAAGCGGCGGCGGAACCAGCGGTCGAGCCTGAGCCCGGCCTCGTCTTCCGTGACCGCAAGGGTTTCGACACCGCTCATGCGGCCAGTCCGCGCACGGCGGCCAGGCCGGCCATCAGGGCTGCGACCGACAGCAGCACCGACACCACGATATAGAGTGCGGCCGGCACCCACTCGCCGCGCTCGATCAGCAGCACGACATCGAGCGAAAAGGTCGAGAACGTGGTCAGCGCGCCCAGAACGCCGACCACCATGAAGGCGCGTAGTTCGGGCGATGGCGACCACATGAAGGCCATCAGCCCGGCGAGGATGCCGAGGACGGCCGAGCCCAGCACATTGACCACCAACGTCCCCCAGGGGAATTCGGTGCCGAACGCATGCCCGACGCGTCCCATGAGCCAGTAGCGCGCCACCGCGCCCAGCGCGCCCCCGGCGGCGACGGCGAATATGGTGCTCATTCCGTTTTACCCTTTCCCGTCTTCATTGCCGCGCCCGGCGCGCAGCCGGTTCCAGTAATCCAGTCGCTTGGCGATGTCACGCTCAAAACCACGCTCGACCGGCTGATACAGGCTCTGGCGCTCCATCCCGTCGGGGAAGTAGTCCTGGCCCGAAAACCCGTCCGGCGCGTTGTGGTCGTATTCGTACCCCGCGCCGTAGCCAATGTCCTTCATCAGGCGGGTCGGCGCGTTGAGAATATGCTTGGGCGGGGCCAGCGAACCGGTGCGCCGGGCGAAATCCATCGCCGCCCCCAACGCGCGATAGGCGGCGTTTGATTTAGGCGCGGTGGCGAGATAAAGCACACTCTGCGCGATGGCGAGTTCGCCTTCAGGCGAACCGAGCCGTTCATAGGCGTCCCACGCCGCGAGCGCCTGGACCAGCGCCTGTGGATCGGCCAGCCCGATATCCTCCGATGCGAAGCGCACCAGCCGCCGCGCCACGTAAAGCGGATCCTCGCCGCCGGCCAGCATGCGCGCCAGCCAATAGAGCGCCGCGTCGGCGTCCGATCCGCGCAGCGACTTGTGCAGCGCGCTGATCAGGTTGTAATGCGACTCCTGCCCCTTGTCGTAAAGCGGCGCGCGGCGCTGTACCGCGGCCGCCAGCGCCGCCGGGTCGAGTACCGGCTCCGTCGGCAGCTCGAACAGGATTTCCGCCATGTTGAGCAAATAGCGCCCGTCGCCGTCGGCCATCGCGCGCAAAGCCGCGCGCCCGTCCTCATCCAGCGGCAATTGCTTTTCCATCTCCGCCTCGGCGCGGGCCAGCAGGGTTTCCAGAGCCGCGTCATCGAGCCGGTTGAGCACCATGACCTGACAGCGCGACAGCAGCGGCGGGTTGAGCTCGAAGGACGGATTCTCGGTGGTCGCCCCGATCAGCACCACGGTGCCGTCCTCGACATAGGGCAGGAAGCCGTCCTGCTGGGCCCGGTTGAAACGATGGATTTCGTCGACGAACAACAGCGTGCCCCGCCCGGTCTCGCGGCGCGTGCGCGCCTCGGCGAACACCTTTCGCAAATCCGCGACACCGGAAAAGATCGCGGATAACGGCACGAATTCCAGATCGATATGGCGCGCCAGCAGGCGGGCAATCGTGGTCTTGCCGGTGCCGGGCGGGCCCCAGAATATGACCGACGCCATGCGGCCGGACTCAAGCATGCGCCCGAGCGGACCCGTGGCGTCCAGCAGATGGCCCTGGCCGACCACCTGGTCCAGCACGTCCGGTCGCAATCGGTCGGCCAACGGGCGGGGCGCCGAAGCTTCGAACAGGGTCGCGGCTGGCGGCTCAGCCATTATCAGCCCTCGATCACCACGGACAGGACCTTGCCATCGCGGCGCACCGACAACGCCCAACGGTCGGTCCTGCGCCGGAGCACTTTCTTCAATGTCGCGACGCTGTCGATTTTGCGGCCGCTGATGCCAAGTACGATATCGCCGGGCCGCAGCCCAATCTGGCGGGCGGCGCTGCGGCGCGCGACGCCAAGCACGATGACGCCGCGCTGCATTGGGTCGAGCGACAGCTCCTCGGCCAGCGCGGGCGACAGGTTGGCGACCTGGGAGCCAGCCAGCGGATGCGCACCCTTGAGCCGCGAAACATCGCGCGGCGGGTCCTCGGCCGCCGCGCGCAGCGGCAGCCTAAGCGTAATCTCGCGGCCCTGCCGCCAGACGGTCAGGCTGGCCACACCCCCGACCGGCAAGGTCGCGATACGAAAACGCAGCGCGCGGGCGCTTTCGACCTCGCGCCCGTTAACCGCCAGCACCACATCGCCAACCCTGAGCCGCGCCTTGGCCGCGGGCCCGCGCGGATGAATCTCGCTGACCAGCGCACCCACAGGGCGGCGCATGCCAAGCGAGGCGGCAAGATCGCTGGTGACGCTTTGACCGGTGGCGCCGAACCAGGGCCGCACCACGCGCGCACCCTTGAGCGCACCCTCGATGATGCGCGCCACCATGTTGGCGGGGATCGCGAAACCAATCCCCATCGAGCCGCCACTACGGCTATAAATTGCGCTATTAATGCCGACCAACCGCCCATCCATGGTGACCAGCGCGCCGCCCGAATTGCCCGGGTTGATGGCCGCGTCGGTCTGGATGAAAAAGCTGAAATCCGACACGCCTTTGGCCGCGCGGGCGAGCGCGGACACGATACCGCTTGTCACGGTCTGGCCAACGCCGAACGGATTGCCGATGGCCAGCACCAGGTCGCCAACCTCTATATCGTCGGAATTTCGCAGACTGAGAAACGGCAGCGGCCCGTCATCGGCCCGCACACGCAGTACGGCAAGGTCGGTGCGCTTGTCGGTCAACACGATATCCGCCGCCAGTTCGCGCCGGTCGTGCAGCACCACGGTGATCTCGTCGGCTTTGTCGATGACGTGGAAGTTGGTGATGATGAGGCCCTGGGGGCGCACGATTACGCCGGAGCCAAGCGATTTCTCCACCCGGTCGCGCGGCACGCCGAGTTCGCCGCCGAAGAACTGGCGGAAGAAAGGGTCATTGAAAAACGGCGAAGGGCGCGCCTTGACCACGCGCCTGGTGTAGATATTGACCACCGCCGGCGCCGCTTTACGCACCAGCGGCGCATAGGACAGCCTTATTTCGTCGCGCGAGGTCGGCAGGCGGGGTTCGGCGACGGCGTGACCGGCCAGCACCGCGCAAGCCAGGGCGGTCAGCAGCGCGGCAAACCGGAAACGAACTGTAATGGACATGGGTCGGGCAATCGCGCGCGTTTTGTGATGCATCCGCCCAGTATATACGACCCGGCCCCCGGAAAGGCGAGTTCCGGAACGCCCCGCCAGAGCACGATCCTTCCTTGAACCCGATTTCCTGCAATACTCCGCCCGGCAACACTCATGCGGGAGGTTCCCCTTATCTTCG
>JAZFSB010000447.1:0-3391 GCA_036445935.1 Alphaproteobacteria bacterium
CCGAAATTATGCAGACCCAGCAGGGCCATGGATGTCTCGATTTCACTTTCCAGCAGCTCCAGCGCGCGGATCAGGCCGGCCTTGCCGCCGGCGGCCAAAGCGAGGCCCTGCAGCTTGCCCAGCGCCACGGCATCGGCGCCGATCGCGATTGCCTTGATCACGTCGGTGCCACGCATGAACCCGCCATCGATAACGATGGCAGCCCTGCCGGCAACGGCGGCGACTATTTCGGGCAGGACCTCTATCGACCCACGCCCGTGATCAAGCTGCCGTCCGCCGTGGTTCGACACATAGATCACGTCGACACCGTGTTCGCACGCCATCACCGCGTCCTCTTCGGTGGCGATGCCTTTGACGATCAAGGGCAGGTCGTGCATGTCCTTGTAATGCTTGACGTTATCCCAGCTCAGTGCAGCCTGAAAGGCGCGGCCTTCAATGGTGCGTTGCCGAGACGACGGGCGCCAGCGGTTGAGAAGGTCGCGTTCCCGCCGGCTGTAATGGGCGACATCCACGGTCAGGCAAAAGGCGCTGAAGCCGCAATCTGCGGCCATCCTCACCTGTTCGTCGATCCAGGCATCGTCGCCCCGGACGTAAAGCTGAAAAATTTTGGGCGCGTCGGTGGCCGCGCCGACCTCTTTCATGCCCGGCTGGGTGACCGAGCTCATGAAGCTGATGGTGCCGAATTCGGCGGCTGCCCGGGCCGAGGTGACAGCCCCGCCGGGCTCGATGATTTGCAGTGACCCGATCGGCGCCAGCATTGCGGGGATACGCAGGCTATGGCCAAGGAAGCGCGTTGAAGCATCGACAGTGGCGACATCGCGCAGGATACGTGGCCTGAGCGCGAGCGAATCCAGCGCCAAGCGGTTGCGCCGTAGCGTAACCTCGGCTTCCGAACCGCCAGGGAGATAGTCCCAGACGAATTTCGTCAGGTTCCGGCGGGCGGCTTTCGCCACCTGTTGCAAGGACACGAATTCGTCCAACTACGTCTTCCCTATAAACACGGGGCCGGTAGGCCCGGCCCCGTCCACCGGGTAACCCCGGTTTGTATTAAATCATTGTACCGGGCGGGAAGGATTCAGCCAACCCGCCCGGGTATGGATTTTTTAGGTGGGGTCGGAACAGGACACGTTGATCAGCGCCTGGCGTTTGTCCACCTGCACCGCCTTCATGGCGCGTTCCAGCGCCGGGCGCATCTGGTCAGGCTCGGTGACCTGTTGTCCATAGCCGCCCGACACTTCGACCAGCTTTTCGTAATGCTGATCAACGGTGAAGTGCATCAGCGGCGCGCGGTTGGCCTTGGCGGCGTAACCGTCGGGGTAGAGCCCCATGGTCGAGCCCCGCACCGCCTGCCAGCGCTGGTTGTTGAACACCACGGTCAGCAGGGGGAGTTCCTGTTCGGCGGCGACGTAATGGCACGATACCGGCACGTTGAACATGTAGGAGCCGTCGCCGTGGGTGCTGATCACCAGATTGTCGCGGTCGGCCAGCTTGGCGCCCAGCGCCACGCCCAGCCCATGCCCCAGCCCGGACGATGCGCCGGCATTGAGGATCTTGGTCGGCTTTGAGGTGTCGAGATATTGCACCTGAAGCTGGGATTCCTTTGAGAAGATGGTGTCGGCATCGCTGATTTCGCCAAGGCAGTGGGAAATAAAGGCCGGATGCAACGGCGTGTTGTCCATCACATCCTTCAGCTTGCCGGCCCAGGCTTCCTCAAGACCCTGATGCTTTTCAGCGACTTTTTTGCGGCGGTTGTCGATGACGGTCTGGTTCGACTTGGCGGGTTCCTCCATCGCCGCCGCCAGCGTGCGCAGCCCGATATCGCTGGCACAGGCCAGTGCGATATCGGCCGGGAAACCCCGGATCGGCACAAAGCTGTAATGCGGGTCTGTCGCCATCTGGATGACCTGGCAGTCCTCCGTCGGGCGCACCTGTGACGGCAGCCACGGCACGGCGATGTCGAACGCCAGGATGACATCGGCTTCCTTGACGTACGGGTTTGGATTACCGCCGGCGAACATATCGTGATGGCGCGGCATGGCGACGAAACGGTTGCGATATTCGACCACCGGAATGCCGTAACGTTCGGCCAGGTCGACCAGCGCCGGCATGACGCCCGGGTTGCGCCCGCCCCAGTTGGTGATGATGACGGGGTTTTCGGCCTTGGCCAGCAGCGCGGCGGCCTGGTCCAGCGCTTCCGGGTTGGGAGCGTAAGGCGCGGCGGGCTTGATCTTGCCCGGCGAGGTATAGGTGAATTCGTCAATTTCCTGGGCCAGCACTTCGCGCGGCAGCGACAGGTAGGCCGGGCCCTTGGGATCGCTCATAATGACGCTGAGGGCGCGGTCGATGACGGTTTCGACCTGTTCGGCGTTGCGCAGCTCGTAATCCCATTTCACGGCCTCGCGGGTCATGCCGCTTTGGTCGTACATTTCCTGGGTCCAGTGGATGTCCAGGCTGCGATGGCCCTTGAGCCCGTCCTCATTGGTTGGCGTGCGCCCGGCGGTAAACAGCATCGGGATCTGGCCGCGCTGGGCGTTGAGCAGGCCGTTCATGCCGTTCGCGGTGCCGACATTGACGTGCATCATGGTGAGCTGCGGCCGGCCGGTTACCAGGTAATAACCAATTGCCATGTGCTGGGCTGTGTTTTCGTGCGGGCAGGTGACCGGCGTCGGATGCGGCGTTCCGAGCGCCTGAGCCTTGGCCAGCGCCTCGATCAGTGGTGCGAAATCGGTGCCGGCATTGGCGAACAGGTAATCCACCCCGCGGTCGGCGAGGACGGCGAGATAGGCGTCGGATACGGTGCAGTTCTTGATCGTTTTGATAGGCATGGGTGTCGTCTCCTGTTCGGCCATGGCTTTTCGGCGCCAAAGGCTGTCGTCGATCCTGTCGTGAGGGGTTTTCGGGCAGGGTACCGCCCAATATGTTTCTTCCTCTGTTGGTCTAGGGTAATGCCCGACCCTTGTTCCGTCAATGTTGGGGCAAGGTTTTCTAAACCGGCGTGGCCGGCTAGTCTGTGGGCACACCCGCGCAACGCCGCGGGCAAAAACAGCGGGGAGCGCGCAAGTATGACCGACATCACCTATCCGGCCGGACCGGAATTCACCTCGGAATCGCCGATCAACCTGCCAGCCAACCGGGCCGACGCCGAATTCGGCTCGGACCTGATTGCCGAACTGATCGGCCAGCTTGGGCATGACTACGTGTTCCTGACACCGGGCTCGAGCTTTCGCGGGCTGCATGACAGCCTGGTCAACCACACGCGCAACCACAAGCCGACCATCATCCTGGTCGCGCATGAGGAAATGGCGGTCGCCATGGCGCAGGGCTATTGCAAGGCGACAGGCAAGCCGGCGATGGCGATCCTGCACGATCTGGTTGGCGTTCAGCACGGGCT
>JAZFSB010000448.1:0-2517 GCA_036445935.1 Alphaproteobacteria bacterium
AAGCGGAAGGCAATGTCGCCATCACGGTGCGCTAGGCGCCGGAAGGCGCCGGTTACGAGGTCGCGGGCCGGGGCGAATTGCAGCTCGGCGTGGTGATCGAGACCATGCGCCGCGAAGGCTACGAGATGTCGATCAGCCGGCCCCGCGTGGTCTACCGCACCGACCCCGATACGGGCCAGAAGCTGGAGCCGATCGAAGAGGTCGTGATCGACGTCGATGAAGAGCATGCCGGCATCGTGGTCGAGAAGCTTGGCGCGCGCCGGGGTGAGCTGACCGAAATGCGCCCGTCCGGCGGCGGCAAGCAGCGCCTCGTCTTTCATGCGCCGGCGCGCGCGCTGATCGGCTATCACGGCGAATTTCTCACCGACACGCGCGGCACCGGCGTGATGAACCGCCGGTTCCATGCCTACGCGCCTGACCGAGGCTTGATCGAGGGGCGCCGCCAGGGCGTCATCATTTCGACCGGCCAGGGCCAGGCCGTCGCCTACGCGCTGTGGAACCTGGAAAATCGCGGACCGCTGTGCGTCGCGCCCGGCGAAAAAGTCTATGCCGGCATGATCATCGGCGAACACAACAAGGGTCAGGATATCGCGGCCAACCCACTTAAGGCCAAGCAGCTCACCAATATCCGGGCGGCCGGATCGGACGAGAACATCGTGCTTACGCCCGCGACCCGATACACGCTGGAGCGTGCAATTTCCTATATCGAGGACGATGAGCTGGTCGAGATCACGCCAAAATCGATCCGGCTGCGCAAGCGCTTCCTGGATCCCAACGACCGCAAACGCGAATCAAGACGCCTGGCCGCCGCAACGGCGTGATCCAGGGCGGCATTGAACGCAGGCCCGCACTGCCTACCTAATAAGCGTCGTCACACGAACAAAAGGTTCGCGATGGATCCGCTTTACCCAGCCGCCGTCACAGCCCTGACCCTGCTGCTCTACCTGGTGGTCACCGGCAATGCCGGGCGCAACCGCGAGAAACACAAGATCGAGGCGCCGGCGATGACCGGCCATCCCGATTTCGAGCGCGCCTACCGGGTGCAGATGAACACGCTGGAGCACATGGCGCTCTTCCTGCCGGCGATGTGGCTCTATGCTTGGTCGCTGTCGCCGGTCTGGGCGGCGGCGGTCGGGTTGGTCTGGATTGTCGGCCGAGTGATTTACGCGTTCGCTTATATTCGCGATCCGGCGCGCCGCGGTCCGGGCATAATTATTTCCTTCCTGGCCCAACTCTGGCTGCTGGGCGGCGCGTTCTGCGGCATCGGCCTGAAGCTGGTTTACTAAAGCCGGAGTAGCCTACCGGATAACGACGTCAATCCGCCTTTCGGGCGCACGCGATGCAGAGCGCGGCGGAGGGATCATTTTCCAGACGCTTGGGGGCGATCGGCTCGTCACAGGCGGTACACCAGCCATATTCGTTATTTTCAACCCGCTCCAGCGCGGCATGGATGCGGGAAAGCTCGTTAGTACGCCGCCGCGCGGTTTCCTGATCGACGGCCAGGCGCTGCATCGCATCCATGCGCGCCAGCCTTCCTTCGCGCTGCTGTTCAAGATCGGCCTCGGTGCGCTGAGCGTCACCGGTGGCAATCATCCCCTCGAGTTCCTGGTGGCGCGCATCCAGCACGCGCTTCATCGCGGCGACGTCGATCTTCGGTTTACCGGCCATGATCGTTATCCTTTCGCGGCGGGCGCGTGGAAAGCGGTTTCTTGCATCGACGGGCGCTGGGCGAAACCCGCATACCAGTCGGCGAGGCGCGGATGCCCGGCGCGCCAGTCAATGATGTGACCGAGCCTAAAATCCACATGCGCGCATAGCACGCCAACGCAAATCACGGCGTAATCGATCGGTCGGTCTATCAACTCGATCCAGTGATCAAGCCGGCCAAACCCACGCCTTACCTTGTTCAGCGTAATGTCCAGAAATTCATCCCACCGCAACGACTCCGGTCGCCGGATCATCTCGCCGGTCGCGGTGGTCGAAGCTTCCTGCATGCCATTGACCAACACCTGAAGCTGCATTCGCTCAACACGCCCTTCGCCGGGCGGCGAAAACAGCTTCGGCCCGTCATGTTGCATATCGAGAAATTCCGCGATCGCCGTCGAATCGATCAAGGCGGTGCCGTCATCGAGGATCATCGACGGCACCTTGAGCAGCGGATTGATAGAGGCGTAATCGCCGTCCTGATCCCGATTATCCACGCTGATGCGCTCGACACGGCCATCGAGGCCAAGTTCGGTCACCGTTACGGCGACCCGCCGCACATAAGGCGAGGTTGTCGAATAGGCGAGTTGCATCGCCGTCCCCCTGCTCAGCCACACGCACGTACCAGCGTTTCTCATCCCGATTGCCGGGAGAGATGTAAAAAGCCTAGCACCACCCCTGGTTTCAGCAAAGAGCCGTCATTGACAAGCCCGGGCCCCCTTCCGACACTCTCGACGGGGGAAAAGGACCGCGGCACGGTGACCAGCGCAATCGACGACCACAACGCCAACTTCCGGCGCATCAACGCAGATC
>JAZFSB010000449.1:0-2398 GCA_036445935.1 Alphaproteobacteria bacterium
AGGGTTCGATGCCGGCGACCGCGCGCGGACGGATCAATGTCTGCACCCACTGGTCGTTCCAGTATTCGTGCGCCGGCAGGGTGGCATTCTCGGCGCACCAGTCGATCAGCTTCTGCTTGGTGTCGAAGCCTTTCTCGACGAAGCCGCGGGCGACGATCGGGTCCATCACGATCAGCGGCGCCTCGCGCGCCTCGCAGGCGGCGAACACGCGCTTGAACTTGCCTTGCCAATCCTCGCGCGGGCCGAAGCCCGACTGGGTGTAGCGCCCGCCCCGAAATACGGTGACGGTGCTGTCATCGCGCGTGAAGCCATAGCGCAGATGCATCGGTTCCCACGGGCTGCGCTCTTCGTTCTCGGCGAAAGTGGCGCTGAAGGCGTTCAGATTGCCGATCGATCCCATATAGGTATCACCCGGCACCGAACCGCCCTGCAAATTCTGTGACAGCAGATTCCAGGCCCGACCAATGGTGACGTTGGCATGGTTCCACGGCCCCAGCGCGCCGATGCCGCAACCCATGCCGATTTCACCCCTGATGGGTCCATTGACCACGGCGAGGCCGGCAAATGAGGTCGTGCTGCTAGAGCGCGCGCTTTCGCCGCTGGCCGCCATGGCGAGGATTACCGGCAGATATTCGGGCCGCGCGCCGGCCATCACCGCGTTGACCGCGACTTTCTCGACAGTGAATTCCCAGAATTCGCGGAACGCGGTCGGGCGCAACCGGCCTACTACCTCGTCCGGCGCATGGCCTGTGCCGGCCAGCATGCGCGCTACGCGCTCCTCGGTCGGCAGCACGATGGGCAGGTTGTCGGTCCAATGATTATCGATGAAGAATTCTTGCAGATTGTCTTCAGTGTCGGCATCCAGCAGCCGCGGCGTCGAGCGCTCGAAGGTGACACCCTGGCTGTCGGCCTCCGACAGCGGGGCGGACAGGCCTTCGATAATCTCCTGCATGAAGGGACGTTCGCTGACCGGATCGGTGCCTTCGATATAGGAGCGGAGATCGCCCGCCGTGCGATCGACCACCGGCTGTGGCACGTAGGCCTGGCGCGTGGTTGGCATGCCGTTCGCCAGGGCCACTGCCTTGGCGAGACGCGCGAACACATGAGTATGGACCGCGACCGACGGAACGCCGGCCTCTTCAAGTGACATGGCGAGCCCGACGACCGTCGGGCTACAGGTGCTTCATAAGCCCACCCCGAGGATGGCGCCGTCGCCGTCTTCCGCGATCCGGGCGCGCATGTCCGGGTCGTCGACCCAGCTCTCGCGTGGCTTGATGATCGGGGTCGAGACGCCGGGCATGTTTTCGGCGAACCATTTGCTCACCTCGTCCAGGAAGACGTCAGAATTATCGAACAGGCAATCGACCAGATAGACCTTCTTGCCGTCCAGGCTCTGCGCCCGGGGGGCGAGTTGCTTGCCGGTCACCTTGGGCGGATAGCCCCTCGGATCGTGTACCACAATTTTGTCGGCCATCTTGTTTCTCCCCGTTCAGTTATCGCGCCACGCGCCGTCATCGAGATAGCGACTGGCGGCGTCGGCGGCAATGTTTCCGTCTTCGGCGGACGCGGCGGCCCGCCCCGCGGCCCCGCTTCGCGCCAGCCCGGCTGCCAGCACGCCCGGTTTTTCTGTCCGCATTGTCGTATCGACCGAAATTTGTCCGGCGGGATCCAGCGCGACGTGTCCTTCCAGAAACGCCGTACCGGGCCGCAGACCAATATAGATGAACACGGCGTCGGTCTCCAGATCGGCTTCGGCGCCGCTTTGCCGATCAGCGACGCGCAGTCCGGTGACCGTGTCGTCACCCAGAATTTCCCGGACTTCGCAATTTGTGCGGATGTCGATATTGGGCGCGGCGTCCACACGGTCGCAAAACGTCGTCTGCGCGCTGAGCCGATCGCCCTGCGTCAGGATAGTGACCCGGGACACCGAGCCCGCCAGCGTCAGCGCTTCCTGGCAGGCGGAATCGCCGCCGCCGACTACCACCACATTGCGACCACGCAATAACGGCGCGTCACAGCTCGCGCAATGGCTGACGCCCTTACCGACCAGGCGGGTCTCGCCCTCGATCTCAAGCTGTCGAAAGGCACCACCGGTGGCGATGATCACCGCGCGCGCGGCATATTCCGTACCACCCGCCGTCACAGTCCAATTACCGCCTTCGGACGCGATGCCGCTAACCTCTTCCATGGCGAAATCGGCGCCGGCGGCACTTGCCTGTTCCTGAACCGACGGGCAGAGCTCGTATCCGGCGATGCCGTCGGGCGCGCCAGGCCAACCCTCGATGCTCTCAATGCTGAGCAGATTGCCGCCCAGCAGCGGGCCGATCAGCACCAGCGTCCGCCGGCCAAGCTCGGCCGCTCTCCGCCCCGCCGTGAGCCCGGCAATTCCACCGCCGGC
>JAZFSB010000450.1:0-3658 GCA_036445935.1 Alphaproteobacteria bacterium
AGGCCGAAATTTTGCCCCCCGATCAAGATGTCGCCCGGTTCCATCTCATCCACCCAGCCCGGCCGGTTGGCCTCGAACACGCAGCGCATTTGCTCCTCGAGGGAGAAATACTGCGCCCTGCCGGGCAGGATCAGATCGGTATTGATGTTGTCGCCGAGCCGCCAGACCGTGCCGGTGAAGTTCATGGTCATGTCACTCACCCCGTAATTTCTCGCGGATCGCAGACAGAACCCGTGATGGCGGACGCCGCCACGGTGGCCGGCGATCCCATATAGACCCGCGCGTCGGGCGATCCCATGCGGCCCTTGAAGTTGCGCGTGCTGGCGGTGATACAGGTTTCGCCCGGCGCCAGGATGCCGAGATGCGCACCGCCGCAGGCGCCGCAGGTCGCGTTCGTCACCACCGCGCCGGCCACCATCAGGGTCTCGATATAGCCGCGCCTGAGCGCCTCCAGATAAATTCCCTGGGTCGCGGGCGTCACGATCAGCCTGACGCCGGGGGCGACCTTGTGCCCGTCAAGCACGCGGGCGGCTGCCTCGAAATCGTCCAGCGTGCCGTTTGCGCACGACCCGATGAAAGCCTGGTCGATCTTTGTCCCGGCCAGATCGCCTGCCGGGCGCGCGTTGTTGAGCACCCCGTCGGGTTCGGCGACCAGCGGCGCGATTTCATCCAGCCGCACGGTGCGGCGCGCGGCATAGGTCGCGTCGGGGTCGGGATATTGCGCCTCGAACGGGGTCGGGTTGCGCGCCCGCACGTAATCCAGCATCACCTCGTCGGGTTCAAACGTCGCGAATTCGGCAGACAGTTCGGCGCACATGGTCGTCATGGTGCGGCGCGCGTTGATCGACAGCGTCGGCAAGGCCGGGCCGCCGAACTCGACATTCATGTTGGCATGTTCACCGTATGTGTTGGCGATATGCAGAAACACGTCCTTCATGGATACCGGGGCTGCCAGTTCGCCCTCGAAATCGTAGCGCACCGTCTCGCCGACACGGAACCAGGTCGCGCCCTTGGTGACGGCCTGGAACATCTCGGGCGCGCCGGTACCGCGCGCGGCGCAGTTGAAGACGCCCGCGCTGCAGGTGTGTGAATCGCTGCACATCAGCACCGTACCGGGCAGCGCATAGCCATGCTCGGCGATCAGCGCGTGGCTGATGCCCTGGTTGGAACCGACATCGTGGAACCGCTCGATACCGAATTTCCTGACGAATTCCCGTCCAGTGACCTGGGCGGCGGCGCTCATGATGTCCTTGGCCGGCACCCGATGGTCGAACACCACGATGACGCGCTCAGGGTTCTTGACCTTCAGAATGTCACGCCAGTTCGTTGGGATGAAATTGTTGTCGAACATCACGGCGGTGCCGACCTCGACCACAACCAGGTCGCCCGGCTTCACCTCCGCCTGCCCGGAATTGCGGGCGAGGATCTTTTCGATCGCGGTCATGCCCATGACTGTCTTCTCCTGCGCTAGTGGTCTTTTCAAACAGGATAGAGCGGTAGACGGTGAAGGGAAATCGTCACCATGGGCACCGTTGACCCCCCGCCCCAAACCCCGTATCTCAAAACCTGGATCATTTCGGAGGGATCATGCCGAAAGTCACGGCGAACGGGATAAATTTCAACTACCGGATCGACGGGCCGGAAGGCGCGCCCTGGATCACGTTCAGCAATTCGCTGGCCACCAACGTGACCATGTGGGACGCGCAGGCCGACCTGTTGTCGAACGACTGGCGCGTGCTGCGCTATGACCAGCGCGGCCACGGCGCCACCCAGGCGACCACGCCGCCCTACAGCTTCGACATGCTGGGCGACGACGTGATCGCGCTGTGGGATGAGCTCGGCGTCAAGCGCAGCGCGTTTTGCGGTCTGTCGATGGGCGGCACCACGGGGCTGGGGCTCGCCATCGATCACGATGACCGGCTGGTTGCCTTTATCGGCTGCGATTGCCGCTGCGATTCCCCGCCCGCTTTCGCCGCCGCGTGGGATGATCGCATCGCCGCCGCGCGCTCGGGCGGCATGGACGGCATGGCCCAGCCGACGGTTTCGCGCTGGTTCACCGACCCGTTTCTCGCCGCCCATGACGAGGTCATCGAAAAGGTCCGTTCGATGATCCGCACGACTTCACTAGATGGATTCATTGGATGCTCCAACGCATTGCAAAATATAGAATATAGAGATCGTCTGAAACGTATTCGTGTGCCCACCTTGTTCATGTGCGGCGAACACGATCCGGCCGCCAACCCGGACTATATCCGCCCCATGCAGGAAGCGGTGCCGGGCGCCGAGCTGGTGGTAATCCCCGATGCCGGCCATATCTCGAATATGGAAAACCCGAATTTTTTCAACCGCGGACTGACCGATTTCCTCAGCCGCCTGTAAACTCAAGGACCCCCGATCATGGCAGACACCCCGACCGGCATCCGCCGCCTTGTCACCGGCCACGACAAGGATGGCAAAGCCGTCATCATCGCCGATGGCCCGACGCCCGGCGTCAAGACCACCCCCAACCGGCCGGGCGTGGTGTTCCACAACATGTGGCAGACCCAGGGCGCGCCAGCCAGCTTCGAGAGCCCGGCCGAAACCGCGCATCCCGATCTGCCGCTGCCGCCGCCCGGCAACGGCACCATGTTCCGCATTATCGAATTTCCGCCGGAAAAACAGTATATCGACAAGGTCGATGCCGGCATGGCCAAGGAAGCCTTCGCCGAATATGGCGCGGGCGACGCGCTGGCCGAGGGCGAGAAGTCTCGCCACGCCTTCATGCACCGGACCGACACGGTCGATTACGGCATCTGCCTGTCGGGGGAAATGACCATGGTGATGGACGATTCCGAGGCGGTGATGCACGCGGGCGACGTCTGCATCCAGCGCGGCACCAACCACGCCTGGGCCAACCGCTCGGACAAGCCCTGCGTCATGGCCTTCATCCTGATCGACGGCGAGGGCAATCGGGGCGGATAACGCCTATATCTAAAGAATAACGCCCCACAACGGCCAAAAGGGAGAATGAGATGATCAAGACTATCATCGTGCCGACCGACGGCTCCGACCACGCAACCAAGGCCGTCGAACTGGCCGCCGATATCGCCGCCAAGTATGGCGCCCGGCTGGTGCTGCTGCACGCCCTGCTGCACCACACCACGGCGGCGGAACTCAAGGCGTTGCTGGGCGGCAGCGCGATCCCGGCCGATCTGGCGGCAAAGCTGGAGGATCTGCAGGATGCCGTGCTCGACATGGCGGCGAATTCCATCGAAGGCGGCATCATCTTCGTGCCCATTCCCGACGATGTGCTGCGCGAGGTCGGCGACAAGATCCTTGAAAACGCGCGCGTGACCGCCGAGGCGAAGGGCGTGACCGAGATCTCGGCGCACCGGGTCGACGGCAATGCCACCCAGAACATCATCGCCGCCGCCGAGCATGAAGGCGCCGACATGATCGTCATGGGCAGCCGCGGCCTCGGCAACATCGCCGGCCTGCTGATGGGCAGCGTCTCGCACAAGGTAAGCCACCTGGCGATTTGCACCTGCGTCACGGTGAAGTAGCGGGCGGGGACCCCGCCCTCTGCCGTCATGGCCCGCGAAGGCAGGCCGGTTTATCCTGTCCAACCCCGTCCCGTCATACGCGTGCTTGACACGCGTATCCCGCAAACCATTGAAAC
>JAZFSB010000451.1:0-3036 GCA_036445935.1 Alphaproteobacteria bacterium
CTGAGCCGCATCGGCTGACCTTGCCAGTCCGACACAGCGCCGCCCGCGCCGGTGATCACCGGCAAAAGTGCGGCGAAATCATACGGTTTGAGGTCGGCTTCGGCCACAAGATCAATAAAGCCCGACGCCAGCAGCCCATAGGCGTAGCCGTCGCCGCCATATTGCGTCATCGCCGCGCGCGCGCCGAGCGCCTGGAATGCCGTCGCGTCCTGGCCGGTGAACATATCCGGCGTGGTGGCGTTCAGGATCGCCTGCGAAAGCTCGGTGCAGGGGCGGGTGTGTACCGGTTTTCCATTGAACAGGGTTGGTTGCCCGGCGCTGCCCAGCCAGCGTTCCCCCAGCACCGGCTGGTCGATGATGCCGAGCACCGGTTCGCCGCCCTCTACCAGGGCTATCAGTGTGCTGAAGATCGGCTTGCCGGCGATGAACGCCTTGGTGCCATCGATCGGATCCAGCACCCAGCACCACTCGGCGTCCGCGCGCATGGCGCCGTGCTCCTCGCCGATGATGCCGTGTTCCGGATAGCGCGCTTCGATGAGCGCCCGCATGGCGGTCTCGGCGTCGCGGTCGGCGATGGTGACGGGGCTCGCATCGGGCTTGATGTCGACCGCGACGGGCGTGCGGAAATGGCGACGGATCACCGGTCGCGCCGCATCTGCCAACGCGCCGGCGAAATCGATCAGCTCTTGCGGCGGGGGGGTAGTCATGGCGGCGAGTGTGGCGCGGACCGCTTCTCAATGGAAGGGGCTGAATGTGTGTTGGCCGAGAGGGGGAGCGGGCCGGTGCCGTCGGGAATGAGGGCGGTCAGTGAACCGTCTTGTAGGAGAAGATGCCGATCAGCCGATTGACGCGGCCCGTGTGGTCGCTGGTGGGCACGTAAAGCGCGCGGTAGTGCACCTCGACGCCGGCCCGGTTGGTGAAGCGCCCGATATCGGCGATGGGTTTGCGCATCTCAGCCGCGACGCGCCAGAAAACCAGGCCGCGTTCGGTGCTGCACGGTAGAATATCGCGGGCGCACATGCCGACGGGGTCGCCGCCGATCGCGTCACACAGCGCCTCGCCGCAGGTCTCGATCATGTCGTTTTCCATACGACGGGCGACGCGGATCACCACCACGGCCTCGCGCATCGTTCTGTCGAAGGCGGTCACGCAGGCTTTCGCGTCGGGTAGCATGCCGGCGGTTCTCAACGAATCCCAGCATTTCAGCGCTCGGCCGATCACGCGCCGTTCGTTGATGGGGGTGTCAGGCAAGGCCGGTTCTGCGCCTGTCTCGGGGTCTTGCATACGGGGACAACTCGTCTGGTCGGGGACGGCTATACCTTATTGCTAGAGTGGTTAATAAATCCTTGCACCGACAATGCCGCCGTTTGTCTGGGAAAAGCCGCCGCCGCCGCCAACCAAGGAATTGTCCCGTTAACCCCGTCTGGTGGAGAAACAGGACAATAAAAATTAATCAAATTGAACGTGGTTAACGGTGTTAACCATAAAAAGTGAAAAATCCGTATGAATCCAATGAATCGAATGATTTCAAAAATTTAAGATTTATTAATTAACTATATATTTTGAGTAAAAATTATATAAAATTGTATGGAATTAAAACAAAGAACCGTTTTGGGAGGCTTGGTTTTTAGTGGGAAGGACAATTTCTACAACTTTGGCCGAGACATCAGGCGAAACCGCCGCGACGTTCGACGCATCCGGAACGCCGGCGACATCGATCGAATCGCCGATTCAGCTTGCGCAACTTGGGGCCGCCCAATCGCGTGCCACGGGGCAGCAGATCGATATTGGCAAAGTGACCAAGATCGAGGGCCAGGTGAGCGTCCGACACCCGGATGGATCCGATTCGGCATTGTCGCTCGACGCCAGGGTTTTTCAGGGCGACACGGTCAATACATCGGACAACAGCGCGATCACCATCACATTCGTGGATGGAACGACGTTCGCGCTCGGTGGCAACGCCACGATGGTTTTGGACCAACTTGTTTACGACGCCAATACCCAGTCCGGCTCGTCATTGCTGTCGGTGGTGCAGGGAACGTTCGTTTTCCTGACCGGGCAGATCGCGGCCAGCGGACCAGATGCGATGAAGGTGGCGACGCCGGCCGGAACCATCGGCATTCGCGGCACCAAGGTGGGCTGCGTGGTTGAGGCCGGCTCGCCGGCCACGACATGCGTCAACCTTCCGAAAGGGCCAATAGTGCCGGAAGAGGGGGCAACAGTCACACAACAGGAATTCGGCAGCTGGGTCTTTGTTAACGAAGCCGCCACCATCCTGGTATCCGCTCCGAACCAGGCGATCGTCGCTTTCGACCGGATCTCGACGCCGATCACATCGGTTCTGTCGGCCGATGAGATTCAGAGCCTGTTCGGTACGCTGGGCCTTACCCAGGCTGGGCCGGATCTTAAATTCGCGCTGAGCTCCGGCGGCGTTCTCATCGAACCGGAACTGGGCGCGCTGCTGTTCGATTCCCGGGGCGCCGCCCTGTCGCCATCGGCCAGTACGCTGAACAGCAATGGTTCGGCCGAGGAAGTGGCAACCGGGTCGAATTTTGTCGGGCCATTACAAATAAAGCCGTCCTCGATCATCATAGACAATGAGCTTGGTGACGACACCGTGACACTGCCGAAAGGCGGTGAAATTGTTGGAATTGTGGCGCCGTCAATGACTTCTGGCGGCGTTCCTGTCGTCATTCAGCAGGTCGGCCCGACCGAGGTGCGGGGTGTATTGCAGACCACTGGCGAAGTTGTCTTCGTCTTTACGATCAACACCGACACCGGGGCCACCAGCTTTACCGAAAACCTACCGCTGGATCACCCCATCGCGGGCGTGACTGGCATCGCCGACGCAATAGATATCATCTTCAAGGTCGAATTTACCGACAACGCGCTGAACATCACCCCGGCCGATGTCAATGTCTCGGTCATCGACGATGGCCCGGCGGCGGTGGCCGGCGCCGACGTGGTGCTTGATGAATCCAATACGGTTGCCGGTGACGGCGACCTGGTGACCGGCACCAACCTGCTTCTGAACGA